>JAYSRE010000208.1:0-2868 GCA_043721235.1 Polaromonas sp.
AACCGTCCCAAGCAGCTCAACGCGCTCAACGCCGGGCTGATGCAAGAGCTGGGCACGGCCCTCAAAGCCTTTGATGCTGATGAGGCCATAGGCTGCATCATCATCACTGGTAGCGAAAAAGCCTTTGCCGCTGGGGCCGACATTGGTGCCATGGCTAGCTACAGCTTTGCTGATGTGTACAAAAACGACTACATTACCCGCGACTGGGAGACCATCCGCAGCATTCGCAAGCCCGTGATTGCCGCTGTAGCAGGTTTTGCCCTGGGCGGCGGCTGCGAGCTGGCCATGATGTGCGACTTTGTGATTGCCGCCGACAACGCCAAGTTTGGCCAGCCCGAGATCAAGCTGGGTATTATCCCTGGTGCGGGCGGCACCCAGCGCCTGCCGCGTGCGGTGGGCAAAGCCAAGGCCATGGACATGGCACTGACCGGCCGCATGATGGATGCCACCGAGGCTGAGCGTGCAGGCTTGGTCAGCCGCGTAGTACCCTTGGACAAGCTGATGGAGGAAGCCCTGGGCGCAGCGCTGATGATTGCTGACTACTCCCAAATTGCGGTGATGGCAGCTAAAGAATCCGTCAACCGCGCCTTTGAAGGTGCGTTGGCCGACGGCATTATGTTTGAGCGGCGCATGTTCCACGCGCTGTTTGCCACACAAGACCAAAAAGAGGGCATGGATGCTTTTGTAGGCAAGCGCAAGGCGCAATTCAAGCACCAGTAAAAGCTTACCTGGGCGCCAATTTGTCCTAAAGCTTCAATTTAGGTTTTTTGCTTGGTTAACAGCCGCGTTTGCACCATCCAGCCTAAAGTTACCGCCGCGCACGTAGTGGCCAACCATACCACCCATGCTGCGCTGGGCTGGCTTGTAGCCTGGCTGTGCACCAGCCAACTGGCTGCGCAAATAGAGACTACCACCGCCCATTGCCAAATCGCTGTTTGCCAAATGCAGGGCCAGCGCTGGCATATCCACACCCCCGACAAGCCGGCCAACCAACCCAAGCTGGCACCTGCCAGTACATCCAAAGGCCAATGTGCGCCTACTGCAATGCGCGATGCGCCCACCAAGCATGCCAACACTACTGTAGCCACGTTCATCCACCACTTGGTTACGGCACGGGGGTGTAGGTCGTGGCAGGCACACACTGCAGCGGCAGCGGCAAACGCTGTGATGGTATGGCCCGATGGAAAACTGTTTCCCGTAAGCCAAACACCCACGACATTAAATTGGGCGGGATCAATTAAATCAGCAGGCCGTGGCGCGTCAAAAAAGCGTTTGAACGTGAGCGACAACACACCTCCCGCAGGCATGGCCGCAACAATTGTCACCACAATTTGTGGACGCAGCAACATCAGAGGCGATAACAAACATACCAACACGAAGGTGTTGCCCAGCATAGTTAAAGCAGCCCACATAGCAGGGGCATGGCTTGCGGCCCAAGCATTAAACAGCAAGAACACGTCTCGCTGCGGTACTTGCCATGTATGCAGCGCAACCGCCAAGCCAAAGCCTGCTAAAGCAGGCGCTGCACAGGCTAAAAACTGCCACACAGTCCATGCCTGCCGGGGCCCAACCTGTGCAGGCGCAGCTGCCGTGTTGACATAGGCAGTGTGCATAGAACGTTTGGTGCGCTTCATGGCAGGCTGTCCATGCGCCAGCGCTGGCAGTGCAAAAAATTAAAATGCGCTATCTGGCGGCCTGAACGCAGCACTGGCATCTGCCCAAGATAGTCGCAGCGCTCAAACTGCTTGAGCCCCACAGGCGGCGTGAAACTCATCTGCGACCAGTCCACCAGTAGCACAGACTCTTGCGGCTGTACAGCACCAAACCACAAGTCAAACTGGTCGCGGCGCTGGTCAATCACTTTGACGGGCACAGGCCTGGCATACCAAGCTAGTCTGCTGGCAAGCGTCCAGTTCATCACCGCCAGGCTACTGATCTGGTAGTGCTGGGCCAAAGCTTGCGCTTGCAGCGCTGCTTCTGGCCAGCCGTGCACGTCGGCAAATGGGTTGGCTGGCCGTTGGCTTGCATCTGCCCCTGGCAGGCTGACGGCTTGTGCGCCGGTCTCGCTGCCGATGCCGCCTGCCACCATGCAAAGTAAAACCGCTGCAAACCCAGAGGCTTGTGCGGCCGCAAGGCTTAAAAACCAGCGTTTGCGTTTTTGCCATAGCGCGCTCAATGCAACAGCTGCTGGGGGTATCAGCGCCAGACACGCGGGCGTAGCCCAGTGCGGCAGCGCGCTGCCTCGGCCTGACAGATAAGCCAGCAGCAGCAGTGTGGGCAGCGCAAAGCTGCCACAAAAAAACCCAGCACTGGGCGGTGCCTGTTGTGCACTCCGCGCCACAAACCGAGCGCGCCAAGCCAGCGGCAGCAGCAAACCATGGGCGAGCAAGACCACCAGTACAAACACCAGCACTTTGCGCAGCTTCCATTCGCCACTGCCTTGCGCATGGCCCAGCTGGTAAGTTAGCGAGATCCAGTCGTGCTGGATATTCCAGGCAAACACCGGCACTACGCACAGTGCGGCCACGCTGACAGCCAGCCACGGCCCGCGCTGAGTTAACAAGCGCCAGCCATGGGCACGCAGCAGCACCACTGCAGCGCCCAGCGCCAGCAGCACAGCGGTGTATTTGGCCAACCCCGCCAAACCCAGACACAAGCCCAGAGCCAGCCACAGCGGCGTACTAGACCGGTGGGGCGCATGGCACAGCCGCCAGCAGACGGCCATCACGGCGCAGGTGAGCGGCATCAACAGGCTGTCGGGTACCAGCGCCAAACCCAGCAAGTGCGGCAGTGGGCTGATCAGCAGCAGCCAGGCATCTAGCCGCATACCGGCCCAAAAAGGCAAGGTAGTGCCGGCAAACACAGTGT
>JAYSRE010000209.1:0-21528 GCA_043721235.1 Polaromonas sp.
CAATCACGCTCTTGGGCAGGTTCTTTGCGAATCTCGCTGATGGCCTCCATGGCTTTATCCCATTGAGCAGCTTCTTTCGCAGTCAACTTTGGCAAGTTGGCCAGCAGTTCGCCGAATGTTTTGTATTTCGGTTTGAGTACCAGTTCATCGCCGCGCTGAATGATCGTGACCTGCTTGGTCTTGAGCTGAAACTCTTTGGGAATGCGCACGGCTTGGCTGTTGCCGCTGGTAAAGACTGAGGCAACTTTAGAGGCTGTGGGTTGTAGGGCGGATACGGGAATACGGGCGTTCATGGCAGACTCCATTTGTATATGGCCATTGTATATACATTTGCATGGCAGTGCTTGGATACATCTTCTGCTTACTAGGATGAACTATTGTCTCTAGCGCGGCTTGTCCAACTGGTACAGCAACTGCGCTTTTACTTCTGTCCACTCGCTAGAGCGCAGGCTATACATTACCGTGTCACGAATCGTCCCATCGCGTCGCAAAGCGTGGCCTCGAATAACGCCGTCTTTTTGTGCGCCTAAACGTTCAATGGCTTTTTGGCTGGCAAAGTTAAAGTTGTCGGTGCGCCAGCCTACTACGCCGCAATGCAGCGTTTCAAACGCATGGGTCATCAGCATCAGCTTGCAGGTGCTGTTAACGTGGCTGCGTTGCACGCTTTTGGCGTACCAGGTGTAGCCAATTTCCACGCGTTTGACGGCGGGTAAAATGTCGTGGTAACTGCTGCTACCTAGCACTTTGCCAGTGGCTTCGTCGATGACCGCGAAGGCAAAGCGCTGGCCGCTGTCACGCATTGTCAAAGCGTCTTCAATGTATTGGCGCGTCTTCTCAGGCTCGGGCACGGATGTAACGCGAATCTTCCACAGTTCGCCATCCGCACCAGCTTGGCGCAGACCATCTTCGTGGGCGAGGGCCAGCGGCTCTAAACGGATGCCACGCAGAGATAAAGTGATGGGAGCAACAAAAAGGGCTGCGGTCATGGTGTAGTCTTTGTTGTAATGGTGGGCGTTAATCTTTTTTCTCGGGGTACACCTTGGCGCGCACCCAGCGCGCCAGCTGCAGGCCTGCGCCGCCGCCCAAGCCGCACAGCAAGATACCGCCAATGCTGGCGTTATCGTACCCAGGTGCAAAAATATCCAGGCCAAAGGCGCGGCCTACAAACATGCCTGCCAAAGCCCCGCCTACAAAACCCATAGCGTCGGTAATGCCCTGCATCAATAATTTATTCATCGTTGGTCCTTCAAGTTTTTTTAGCAGTGCCATCCACAGCGCCATCCACAACGTTGTCTACGGTGCCATCAACGATTATTGCGCTGCATAAACACCAGCTTTTCAAACAGCGTGACGTCTTGTTCGTTTTTCAGCAGCGCGCCTACCAGGGGCGGTACCGAGACTTTGTTGTCTTGGTTTTGCAGTGCTTCCAGCGGGATGTCCTCGGCCATCAGCAGCTTGAGCCAGTCTAAAAGCTCAGAGGTGGAGGGCTTTTTCTTCAGGCCGGGCAGGTTGCGCACCTCGTAGAAGGTTTGCATGGCGGCGGTGAGCAGTTCTTTCTTCAGGCCAGGAAAGTGCACGTCCACAATTTGCTGCATGGTTTGCGCATCAGGAAACTTGATGTAGTGGAAAAAACAGCGGCGCAAAAACGCGTCGGGCAGCTCTTTTTCGTTGTTAGACGTGATGAACACCAGCGGGCGATTCACAGCTTTCACCAGTTCTCGGGTCTCGTAGCAATAAAACTCCATGCGGTCGAGCTCGCGCAGCAGGTCGTTAGGAAACTCGATATCCGCTTTGTCAATTTCGTCAATCAAAAGCGCCACCGGTTGGTCGGCGGTAAATGCCTGCCACAGCACACCTTTGACGATGTAGTTGTGGATGTCTTTGACTTTGTCGCTGCCGTCGATGGTAGACAGCTGCGAGTCGCGCAGACGGGACACTGCATCGTATTCGTACAAACCTTGCTGCGCCTTGGTGGTGCTTTTAATATGCCACTGCAACAGCGGCATGCCCAGGCTGTGGGCTACTTCTTCGGCCAGCATGGTTTTGCCGGTGCCGGGCTCGCCTTTGACCAGCAGTGGGCGTTTGAGGGTGATGGCGGCGTTTACGGCCAGCATCAGGTCTTGGGTGGCGACGTAATTGGAGGTGCCTTGGAATTTCATGGTCGAATAACTAGCGGTTGGGATGAGACAGGAGGGCGCAGCCGGATATAATTTAACGTTGGTTGCTGATGCCGCTCGGCTTGCCCCACAACGTTAGCGCATGTCCGCTAGCTCGCTTACCCATATTCTGTACGCAAAATGATCAAATTGCCCGCCCCATTCCATTTGCCCGCCTTAGTGTTTGCGCTTGTTGTCGCTCTTGTGACCCCTTTGTCGTTTGCCCAAGACATCAAAGGCAACGCCGATGTGGGTAAAACCAAGGCCGCCATGTGCATTGGCTGCCACGGCATTAAAGGCTACCAAGCCAGCTTCCCTGAGATTTACCGCGTACCGATGATCTCGGGCCAAGGTGCTAAATACATCAGCAACGCGCTGTTGGCCTACCAAAAAGGTGAGCGCAAGCACCCCACCATGGTGTCAGTAGCAACATCGCTGAGCGAACAAGACATGGCGGATCTGGGTGCCTACTACAGCCAGCACGGCAAAGTAGAAGGCGCTGCGCTGGAGCAAGTACCCAGTCTGCAACCCAGTGTTGCCGTAGCGGCCCTCTTGCAAAAAGGTGCTTGCGTGTCGTGCCACGGGGCTAACTTTGCCAAGCCCATTGACCCTAGCTACCCCAAGCTGGCTGGGCAGCATGCCGACTACCTGACGGTGGCGCTCAAGGCCTACAAAACCGAGGGCTTGGCCAAAGTAGGCCGGGCCAATGGTGTGATGGGCGGCGTGGCCAAGCAGTACACCAATGCCGAGATGAAAGAAATGGCCAAGTACATCAGCGCCTTGCCCGGTGACCTTAAAGTGGTGCCGCAGTCAAGGTTTCGTTAAGCTTAAGTCTTCTTTGGTACAGCAGTTGCTACATAAAAAATAGCTAACTATGCAGCATTTCCTTGGGCGATAGCCCTAAAACACTCCTAAAGTCGTTGTGAAGTAATTCGCAGCGGTTTCTTAGTTTGTAGAGCCCGTTGCAGCCTTAAATATGCGCCAAACGGCCCCTTAACGGCCTTTTACCTGGCTTGTCTCCTGCTTAAAACGCAGGCAGTCCAAGCCGCACTTGCTCACTAGCCGTAAAACTCGCTAACATAGCCCCACCACTTTACTGGAGCGCGTTATGCCTGTGATTGTTGTTGCAAACCCCAAGGGCGGGGTGGGTAAATCGACCTTGGCCACCCAGATTGCGGGCTATTTGGCTGCACAAGGCCACAGTGTGATGCTGGGCGATGCCGACCGCCAACAGTCGGCCAAGCTGTGGCTGGGCCTGCGCCCGCCCGCCGCCCGGCCCATCAGCAGCTGGGACGTAGGCCACGACAGCGTAGCCAAGCCGCCCAAGGGCACCACCCACGTGGTGCTAGACACCCCCGGTGGCTTGCACGGCAAGCGCCTGGCCGAGGTGCTGAAAATGGCCGACAAAGTGGTGGTGCCGCTGCAGCCCAGCGTGTTTGACATCTTCGCCACCAGCCAATTTTTAACCGACCTTGCGGCGCACCGCAGCGCAGGCAAGATGCGCCCAGGCTCGGTAGGCGTAGTGGGCATGCGGGTGGATGCACGCACGCTGGCAGCCGATAAACTGGCCGCTTTTGTAGCCACGCTCAATGTGCCCTTGCTGGCCACCTTGCGGGATACGCAAAACTACATCCACCTGGCCGCCCGGGGGTTGACTTTATTTGACGTCGCGCCCAGCCGGGTAGACAAAGACCTGGCCCAATGGCGCAGCCTGTGCGATTGGCTGGACGCTTAAAGCTGGGCCTGTTTGGGCCTGCTAATGGTCCACCACGTGCCCTTTTCCTGCACTGGTTTATGTAACCTAATTACCACTTTACTTTGGACCTAGGTCTTGCTGATTTTTGTTGAGTGCCAACTCCCTTTATTCTTTAAAAGCATTTACCTATGAAAACCTTTGCCACTTTAGCCGACCTGGCCGCCTGCGCAGGCACCGAGGTGGCTACCAGCGACTGGACCACCATCACCCAAACGCAAATTCAGCAGTTTGCCGATGCCACCGGCGACCAGCAATGGATTCACACTGACCCAGTGCGCGCGCTGGCCGGGCCGTTTGGTGCGACCATAGCGCACGGTTTTTTAACCCTGTCGTTGATTCCGAAGTTTTTTGACACCTGCGTAGCGGTGACCGGCTCGCGCATGGGCGTGAACTATGGGCTGAACAAAGTGCGCTTTATGGCACCCGTTCCCGTGAACAGCCGCCTGCGCGGGCGGCTAAAGTTGCTCAGCGCCGAACCGATTGACCAAAACGGCATGCAAATGGCCTGGGAAGTAACCATAGAGCGTGAGGGCAGTAGCAAGCCAGTGTGCGTGGCCGAGTCTTTGGTACGCCGTTACCCGTAACGGTGCGCGCCTTGTTTGCAAACCGTGGGGTGCAAGCTGTGGGTTCAGTAGGTAGAAATTTAAGCGATTTAGCCTTACCGCCCAAGGAAATGCTGGTTAATTAGCTACTAAATTAATAGTATAACTATTGGCAAAGTGTGAATTTACCGTGGCGATTGGCCCGCCCGGCAGGTGCCAAGCATGCTTTAAATGGGGCTGAGCTGGCGCGCAGGCAGCCACTGGGCAAAGCAATGCAGCAGCTGGTTGATACGCTTTGCCGCTTCGGTTTGGCTGTGCTGCTGCGAGATGACTTGGTATATGTCGCTGCGCAGCATCCATAAATCACCAGCGGTGCGGGCCGCACGCAAGCTGTAGCGCAGGCGCTCCGCGTCAATGCCGCTAATGTCTTGCAAGGTTTGGCCCATGCGCTGTTTGATTTGCACAAGTGGCATGGGGCTGGATGCAGGCTTTGTTTTTGTACCCAAGGCAGAACTGGCACCGTCGCTTGCGCGTGAGGGGCTAAATCGGGTACGCAGTACTTTATGTAACGACAACAGCATCGAAAAATCTCCAAATCGTCTTATGAACGGGTTGCTTTAGCGCTTTTCTAGGGGTGTAGAAAACGTTTTTGCCATGGGAGGAAGTTTAAATAAGCCTCAGCAAAGTACTTAGAGTTCGGCTTCTAATTAGCCTGTAACTAAATCACGGAAAAGATTTTCGTTATGGGCCAACCACACCCGGCGTGAGATAAGTCACGCCGGGCTGGGTGTGTAGGGCATGCACTATTTGCGCTACGGCTGCTTGCGCTATGGCTGCTGCGCCAGCGCAATGCACTCAGCCAGTACGGCGCTATTGCCAATTTGGTTGGCCAGCAGCAAAATCAGCCGCGCGTTAAGCAGCGCAGACTGCGCGGTGTCCAGACCGCTGTGTGCGTCCATCAAGGCTTCGTAAAAGCCGTCGGCATCGGTGAATCGGTTGTCTAGCTGGGCATGCTGGGCAGCTCGGCTGGATTTTTGCGCTGCCATGGCTACAGTGCCTTGCCACTGTGCGGGGTGAACTTACCGCTGCAGCGGGCGATGCTGCGGGCCAAGCTGGCGTTTAGCTGGGTGCCGCGGGCTGCCAAATAGCTGTCGGGCCGCAGCAGGGCCCAGCGGCAGGCTTCGATGCTGCCCGGTGTTTTCACAGGCTTGTCAGCCTCCAGCCCGCAGGCGCGCAAAAGCAGGCCTGCGGCATCTAGCACGGCTTCTTTGGCTATCACTTGGCGTGGGTGGGTGGCTATTTGCACGCAGCGCACGCCCGTAGTGCGCGCCAGCGCGCGCAGCTGGGCTACGCTTGCAGGGCTGATATGTGCTTGCGCGTCGCCCCAAACCAGCAGCAGTGGGTGGCTGCCGGTCCAGCGCAGCAGGGCGTTAAGGCAGGCGGGGGGTGATGCGGGTGATGCGGGTGATGTGGGCGGGCTGCGCTCTGTCCACTGCAGCGCTACATTTTGCACAGACATGCTGGTGGCCAAAGCGGTATCGGTCAGTGGTGAAGCACCATAGGGGTTGGCCACCGCCATGCGCCCGGTATTGACCAGTGCGCGGGCAAAGGCGTGCCGCTTGGCCAGGCCAATGGTAGCACTGCGAAACAGGCGCTCTGCGCCGTCAGCGGGGCGCAAAAAACGGGCCGTGCGGTTGGTAACCTGTACATTGGTTTGGGCCGCCTCGTGGCGCTCGGCGTGGTAGCTGTGCAGCAGGGCGGGCGCTGCGTGGCCGTGCACCACGGCGGCCAGCTTCCAGGCCAGGTTGTCGGCATCGGCAATGCCGGTGTTGCCGCCGCGTGCACCAAACGGGCTGACCACCTTGGCGCTGTCGCCGATCAGGAAAACTTGCGACCCAGCTTGCGTGCGGGTGCCCAGGGCTACGCACATGCTGTCTACACACTCGCTGCGGTAGGCATACGGCCCTACCCACACGATGTCTACCTGGGTGCCAACGCCAAATTGCTGGGCCAGCCGCTCGCGCACCACATCTTCGCGGCTTACGTAGTTGGGGTCGGCATCGGGGGCCATTTGGTAGTCAATGCGCCACACACTGTCGGCCATCTGGTGCTGCCATACCGCGCGGTTGTCGTTAAACGGCGCTTCAATCCAGGTGTGCCGCTCAGCAGGCGGGTGGGTGTTAAAGCGTACATCGGCAATGCACCAGCGGTCATCGCCTTTTTGGGCCGTTACGCCAATGGCCAGCCATTGCCGAAACGGGCTTTTAGAACCGGTAGCGTCCACCACGTAGTCGGCTGTGGCTTGGTAGCTGCCTTGGGGCGTTGCGATGGTCAATGTGGCCAGGCCATCGTCGTTGCCAAACGCGGTAACCCGGTTGTTCCAGCGTATGCGGGCTGGGCCGGGTGTGTTGGCTAGTGCAGTGTCCAGCGCGTTAATGCGCTCTACCAAAAAGCCTTCGTTGTAGAACTGCTGGATGTTGGTAAAGGCCGGTTGCTGGCTGAGGTTGAAGTTGGCCTGCTGCTTTAAATCAAAACTGTAGACCTCATCATGGCCCGCAAACGTGCGGCCCACGCTCCACTGCACGCCCTTGGCGGCTATGCGCTGGTAGATGCCCAGTTTGTCAAAAATCTCCAGCGATTTTTGGGTGTAGCAAATGCCCCGGCTGGAGGCGCCTTTCACGCCTACGGTGTTGTCCTCGTCCAGCAAGGTGCACGGCACGCCCAGCTGGGCCAGCGCGCAAGCCAAGGTCAGCCCCGTAATGCCGCCGCCCACTATAAGGATGCGGTGGTGCTCTACCGCGCCCGTGCGCACAGCATCGGGCACCACCGCAGGGTACTGCGGCAGTACGTAGCCCGTGCCCTGGCTGAACTGGTAGTCTTTGGTGGGGGCGGTAGCGCTGTAGCGGGTTGTGCTTAGCATATTGAACCAATATTTATAACAATAAGGGCTGTCGCCCAAGGAAATGCTAAATAAGTAGCTATATTTTTAATAGTAGCTGCTGAACCGAAAACGCTTGGGTTCAGCCTGCGCCTGCCCTTACGTTGACCCCTGCAGGCGTGAGCTTGGCTGTACCGCCCGCAGCCCGCTGCGCACGCCACACCTGTTTACGTGCTGTCCATTCGGCCAAGCGCGCATGGGCGCTTGTGCTTTCTTGCAGCATGGCAAACTCGTCGGCCAATTGGGCCGTTAACTCCAGGCGAATGCCGTTGGGGTCAAAGAAATAAATGCTTTTGAAAATATGGTGGTCGGTGATGCCCAGCACCTCTATGCCGTGGGCCTGCAAGCGCGCCTTGGTGTCTGCCAAGTCTTGCACGGTGTTCACCCGAAAGCTAATGTGGTTGACCCACTTGGGTGTGTTGGGGCTGGGCAGCGCAGCCTGGTCGTCGCCCAGGTCAAAAAACGCAATAAAACTGCCATCTTGCAAACGAAAGAAAAAGTGCATGTACGGGCAGTACTCTCCTGTGCTGGGCACTATGTCGCTTTGGATAATATGGTAGAGCGGCAGGCCCAAAATATCTTCGTAAAACACCCGTGTTTCTTCTGCGTCTTTGGCGCGGTAAGCGTAATGGTGCAGCTGCTGCACTTTGGCTGGAGGTGCCAAGGCGGCTGTCGCAAGGCAGGGTGGGACAACAGCGGTAGGGTCAACAGCGGGCATGGGCAGTTCCAAATATTCCTCTAATCATAACGAATTTACCTAAACGTAATTTATGCCGTGTTGAAATGCCAAAAGGATTTGTAAATAACGACCATCAAGCCGTTTGCCGGTACTTTGTATCCATTTGTAGCTAAAATCTGTTTTCTAGCTACGATGGCACTGTTTTGTTTTAATTTTCCCTATGAACAGCTTGGACACTTCCCTGTGGGCTGCTATGGCAGGTGCACTGCTGCTGCTGTTGGTAGCTGCTGTGGGAGACCTGGTGCGTACGCGCAGCCTGCCGGCGTTTCGGGGTGTTGCTTTTGTGGCGCTCACTGGCGCAAGCGCTGTGCTGATGTCTGGTTTACCTGAACTGCTATGGGGCATCAACGATGAAAGCCTGTTACTGCCTGCCAAATTGGCCATGCCGCCACTGTGCGGCGCCCTGACCCTGACCTACCTGGGCTTGTGGTTGGGGGTGCCGACCAACGGCCAAGGCGCAGACAGATGGATTTCCATAGTGTCTGCAATTACCACTCTGGCGGGCATGGGGTTGATGCTGGCATCACTGGTGAGTGACCATTTACTACCCCACTATGTGCTCATTGCCAGCGCAGTGATTGTTGCGTTGCCCATTGCCTTGTAGTTGCTGTTGACATTGCGCTACGCTCGCATGGGCGATGCATTGGCAGGGTGGATGACCTTGGCGGCAGTGTTGATGACCGTCATGGTTACGGGGCTGTACAGCCAAGCGCTGCACCTTGATCTAGGCCCTACGCTAGAGGCACTGACCGCCCTCAGCACCATCGCTTTTTTGTGATTACCACCGTGCTTACGCTGCAACGCAATGCCATGCAGGCCAAGCTCAAACGTATTGCCCAAGGCAACACCGCCTCTGACCCAGTCACTGGTTTGCCCACTGGCTCAGTGCTGCTTAGCAAAGTGGACGATGCCCTATGGCGCGGTGCCCGCGTAGGCAAAGACAGCGCAGTGCTGGCCCTGTGGGTGCATAACCTGTACGCGCTGAACGAGGACTCGGGGGTAGAGGCTGAGCATGAAATTCGCGCCCGCTTGACTGCTGTGCTCAGGCAAGCTGTGGGCTTTAGAAACACTGTGGGTTTGCTGCAGCCGCGCTGCTTTGTGGTGGTGTTGTCTGCAGTGGCCAGCGAGCAGCAGCTAGACCATATGATGCAGCGCCTGCTGGCGGTGTGCAGGCCCATGAAGCTGGGGTTTTTGACGGGTGAACCCACCGTATTTGTGCCCCAGCTGAGTGTAGGTTGTGTGCGCATAGGCGCTGCTCACCACGGCAACAGCTTGGCCATGATGGACTTGGCCCAAAGCCTGGCGCAGAGCGCTGGTGATGCGCCTGAGCGTATATTAACCAGGACGATAACGGGCTGACAAACCCTTGGGCGACCAAACGAGGGCCGCAGTTGGGCTACCTGTGTGGTACAGCGCGCACTAGGCCACCGTGGGGTAGGTGCCCGGCAGCAAAATACTTTTGTCGACCGCGTTAATGTCGGTGCGGCCACAAAAGGCCATCGTCAGGTCCAGCTCTTTGTGCAAAATCTCCAGCATCTTTGCTACGCCGGGCTGGCCATACGCACCCAGTGCATACAGCCAAGCGCGGCCTACCATCACGCCCTGTGCGCCCAGCGCGCGGGCTTTTAATATATCTTGCCCGCTGCGAATGCCGCCGTCCATCCAGATTTCAATGTCTTTGCCTACAGCATCCACTATGGCGGGCAGGGCCGTAATAGACGATGGTGCGCCGTCCAGCTGGCGGCCGCCGTGGTTAGACACAATCAGGGCATCGGCGCCGCTGTTGACCGCCAAGCGTGCATCTTCAGCATCTTGAATACCTTTGAGCACAATCTTGCCGCCCCAGCGTTTTTTAATCCACTCCACATCGCTCCAGTTGAGCGTGGGGTCAAACTGCTGCGCAGTCCATGCAGACAGAGATGACATATTGTCTACGCCTTTGACATGGCCCACAATGTTGCCAAATTCGCGGTGCTTGGTGCCCAGCATGCCCAGGCACCAGCGCGGCTTGGTTGCCATGTTGATGAGGTTGGGGATCGTCAGCTTGGGTGGCGCACTCAGGCCGTTTTTAATGTCTTTGTGGCGCTGGCCCAGGATTTGCAAATCCAGCGTGATCTGCAGCGCCGAGCAGTTGGCCGCCTTGGCGCGGTCGATCAAGCGTTCCACAAACTGGCGGTCACGCAGCACGTAGAGCTGAAACATGAACGGGTGGTTATGGGTAGCCGCGGCAACGTCCTCAATAGAGCAAATGCTCATGGTAGACAAGGTAAACGGAATGCCAAACGCCTTGGCAGCCTGCGCGCCGAGTATTTCGCCATCGGCATGTTGCATGCCAGTCATGCCCGTGGGCGCAATTGCCACTGGCATGGCCACTTTGTGGCCCACCATGGTGGTCTGGGTGCTACGGCCCTGCATGTTCACAGCCACGCGCTGGCGCAGCTTGATGGTCTGAAAATCACTCTCGTTGGCCCGGTAGGTGCCCTCTGTCCAGCTGCCAGAGTCGGCATAGTCATAGAACATGCGTGGCACGCGGCTTTTGGCAACCAGGCGCAGGTCTTCTATGCAGGTGATTTTGGTCAGATCGGTCATGGTGTCGCAGTCGTTGTGTACTAAGCTAGGATGGTATCCAGCTGCTTAAAAATGTGTTGTGAAATTCGCATTCAGCGCATTGAATTTTTTGATAGTGATAAAAAAAGAGTTTTAAGATGGCTAAATTTTTACTTGGTATGGTGGTTTTATCAGGCTTGGGTTGGTATTTCTTGATTGATGGTAGCAAATTGGACGAGGCAATGGTGCGCCAGTTTTATGAACAGCAACAGCACGCGGTTCTCAGCCGTGACCCCGAGGCGTTGTGCCAACAATTTGCCAAAAACGCCGTGATCAAAACAGAGGTACTGATGATGGGCCAGACCACAGCAGAGACGCACACGGCAAAAACAGCCTGTGATGCAACCCGGCAGACTTGGCAGTCATTTATCGATATGGGCAACAAAGTGAACGGAATTCTCACCATAGAGTATGAATACAAAATTGACAGCATCGAGGTGTCTGCGAACAAGAAGCGCGCAACTGTAGTGACATCCAATAAGTTGAAGATGGGTGAATCATTGATGCAGTTTCAGACCACAGCCACCGAAGAGTTAGTGCGTAATTATCGCAACGTGCAACTGGCAAACTCTGCTAGTAAAACGGGCGTTCGTTTTAATCCAGCGGCGCTAGCTGATCCTGGGTAATTCGTTGTCAAACTTATAGGCCCTTTTGCGCTCGCTGGTCCAACGGACCATTGCCTTTGCTTGCTTCCAATTTGCAGCCAGCGTAACCTGAAACAACGGTGTCCCATCGGCAGCGCAGGGTTTGCACCGTGCAGTCTTGCGCTGCAGGCTACATGGTTTTAATCTCTTACTTTTGAGCGCAAGGTTTTGGTTTCTGAACGCTGGCTTTTGCCCTCTAAGCGTCGCTGCTTGGCACCATAGCTGGGCTTGGTAGCGCGCCGCACTGTGGGCGCAGCTGCTACGCTGGCCACAATCTCGTGCAGGCGAGCAAAAGCATCCATGCGGTTGGCATCTTGGGTGCGGTGGCTCTGCGCTTTTAAAATCAGCACGCCATCTTGCGTAATGCGGCTGTCGCGTAAGACCAGCAGGCGCTGTTTTACGCCATCGGGCAGGCTTGATGCGGGTATGTCAAAGCGCAGGTGAATCGCGCTAGACACCTTGTTGACGTTTTGGCCCCCTGCACCTTGCGCGCGGATGGCAGTGATTTCAACCTCATTTTCTTCAATAGCGATCATTAAAATACGTCTGGTTTTATGTCAAGTTCTGGTCAAATTAGGCTCTGAAAGGGCAGATCTGTAGTGGATAATCAGATGCGCAACCGTAACCCCAAGTTAATTAAGGAGCATGCTATGGCCAAAGGTCAACAAAAAACCAATAAAGAAGTCAAAAAGACAAAAAAAGACACATCGCCCCCCAAGGTGTTAACGGGTGAGCCTGTGCGTGCCACCATCACCACCACGGTGATTCCGCGCGGCAAAGACAAAGACAAGTACAAGTAAGCGGCGGTTGCATACGCCCCCCGATGCTGTAGACATCGTTTATCTTTGGGTAGACGGTAACGACCCTGCTTGGCGTGCCAAACGCCGTCGTGCAGCGCGTGCTTTGAGTGCCAACAGCCTCAGCGCCATGGCGCAGCATGCCAATGTAGAAGGTCGCTTTCGTGACAATGAAGAGTTGCGCTATAACCTGCGTGCGCTTGAGCTGTACTTTCCAGCGCATGGGCATATCTATGTAGTGACTGATGCGCAAACGCCGGATTGGCTGCGCGCGTCAAGTCGTTTAACGGTGATCGACCACCAAGACCTCATGCCTGCGCAGCAATTGCCCACGTTTGATTCTTGCCACATCGAGTCCTACATCCACCGCATTCCTGGTTTGTCTGAGCGGTATTTTTACCTGAATGACGATGTCATGTTTGGCGCTCCCGTGCAGATAGATGACTGGTTCTCAAACGATGGCGTGTACGTTGCGTGGTCTGACGAGCCTGAGGTGACAGACGAGCCATTGCGGCGTGATGCTGGTGCGCTGGCGAACGCCTGCAGGCTGTCACATGCTTGGTTTAAGCACAACGCGCAAGCGGGTGCTTTAGCGCCAAACTACCAGCACACCTTTCGCACTTTTGCCCATTCTCCAAGGCCACTGCGCAAATCGCTTTTGCAAGCCTTGGAAGCTGTGGCACCCGAAATGTTCAGCCTGGTGCGGTCAACCGTGTTTCGCACCTGGGATAAGCCCACCATTGTGTCTGATTTTGTACTGCGCTGGGCACTGGCCACTGGCATGGCCCACGTGCGCGACTACCCACATTTGTACGTGTCAACGGGCGATACAGAGCAATCCGCCGTGCTGGAGTGCCTGGCCTCGCTGGCTGGCAAAGTGGCATTTTTTTGCGTGAACGACACTACTGACGATGCCTATCCGCACGACGCACGCTTAACCCATGTGCGCGAGACCCTGCAGCGCATGTTCCCCAGTCCGTCTAGTTTTGAGTCGGCGGGCACTGCTTAAACCCAAAGTATGCGTGTTCAGCTGCTGTCAGATCTGCACTTGGAAAGCCACCCACATTGGCAGCCCACACCTGCAGTGGGCGCAGATGTGCTGGTACTGGCCGGTGACATAGGCTCTTACCAAACAGGTTCCAGCTTAAAGGACGCAGACTTTGGCCTGCAACGCTTCTCGCCACAATATGGTTGGCCCACGCCGGTGCTTTTTATTCCTGGCAACCACGAATATGATGCGCTTGACTTTGACACTGCGCATGCGCGCCTGCAAGAGGTTTGCCAACGGCTGGGCATTACCTGGCTAGAGCGTGCAGTAGTTAGCTTGCCGCGCCCTGTACATGACCCACTAGGCGCAGGCCACGTGCGATTTGTGGGCACTACGCTGTGGAGCGACTATGACGCGCTTGCGCTTTTAGGCAAAGCCAAGGGTAACCTTACTGAGCAGTTGCGCCTGCGTGGCAAAGCTTTTCGCGCGGCCAACTTTTACCTTAAAAAAGCCGCTACGCTGCGCGGTGGTGTGCCTTGGCTTGCCGAAGGCATGCGCGAACAAGCGCTGCTGTGCCAGCAGTGGCTAACCGATGTGCTTACAGCGGCTGCACCAAGTTCAACAGGCCGCACCGTGGTGGTTACCCACTTCGCTCCCAGCCTGCGCAGCGCCGACCCGCGTTACGGCCTAACCCCTTCTACCGCAGGCTTTTGCAACGCGCTAGACCACTACCTAGCTCACGCCGATGTGTGGTTGCATGGTCACTTGCATTGCCCAAGCGACTATGTGCATGTGGGCGAACAGCGCCACTGCCGTGTGCTGGCCAACCCGTTGGGCTATGCGCGCAAAGGCGAGCAGGCTGCGTTTCGTGCTGATTTTTGCTTTACCATTTAAACCCATTACAGGAGCCTGGCGTGCAAACCACCGCACAAACTTTTTCTGATCCTCCGATTGCGCCCTTTTGGGAGCGCCTTAATTTATTCTTTTTATTTCCTCTGCAAATGCAGCCACTGCTGTACGCAGTGGCTTTGGGGCTGAGCACCCTGCTTGTGCATGTTTTGTTTTTTATACCCACGCCTTTAGACTATGTGCTGGTTTTTTTAGGTATTTTGCTGGCCACCACACGCTACGGGTTTAAAGTAATGCAGGAGGCATCGCTAGGGCAGTTTGACTCTGCGCAGTTTGCGCAAGGCACCGACTCTGAAATAAGTAGTTTGCCGTGGAAAATGTTTGGCGTTTTCTTGGTGTTGGGCCTAGCCGCTGGGTTTGTGCAGGCCTTCTTGCCTAAGCTGGGCTGGTTAATCAGCCTGCTGTTCTCCTTGGCCTTGCCTGCGGCGGCAGTCACTTTGGTAGTGTCGATGAGCTTTTTTCAGGCATTAGTGCCGGCCTACTGGTTTAACTTGATTGGGGCAATGGGGTGGCGCTATTTGCTGCTGTGCTTATTTTTGTACCTGCTTAGCTCAGGCATGCAGATGGCTGCGCCGGTCTTGCTCAAAGTCATGGGGCCTAAAGTAGTGATGCCGTTTTTAACCTTCACTGCCGTCTATTTCAGCTGGGTTATGTGCAGTTTGCTGGGCTATGTGATGTACCAGTACCATGAAGCTTTAGGCTACACGCCTGACTATGCACAGGCCTCTACGGGCCAGAAAAAACCCGATAGCCCAGCTGCGCAGCAGGCTGCGCTTAACCAGCAAGAAGACGCTTACTACGCAGAACTGCTAGCCCAAGGCGACCTGCAAACTGCACGCGACAGTGCCTATGAAGCCCAGCGCGCGCGCCCAGACGATGTTGCGGCCCACAAGCGTTACCACGGCATTTTGCTACTTGACGACCATGTGCAGCGCCTGTGTGACCATGCACAAAAATACCTGGCACTGCTGTACCAGCGCAAACTCTACCGTGATGCCATTGAGGTGGTGCTGCAGTGCAGGCAGCGGATGCCTGGTTTTAAACCTGAGGAAGGTGCACTGGTTTTTGAGCTAGGTCAACACGCCTTGCGCGGAGCCGACCCCGCGCTGTGCATTAAGCTGATCAATGGGTTTGACAAACTCTACCCTGGCCACGCCAGCACACCGCAAATCTACGAGCTGGCTGCACGTTCGCTGCTGCAAACCGGGGCCAGCAAAGACAAGCTCATTAAAATTGCAACGGTAATGCAGCAGCGCTACCCAGGCCACGCCAGCACCCAAGAGGTGCTGTGGCTAAGCCGTTGACCATCGCAAGGCTTCTAAAACGCCAGAACCGGGCCGGTGCTGCACTAGGTGCTGGCACCAATGCCGCGCAGCATCGGTTTGCTGCGTTTTAAGTAACATGTTGGCGTAGCGCTCTACAACGTCTAGCCACAGCGCTAGGTGAGGGCCGCTTGGGCGGTACAAGTATTGCAGCAGGCTGTCTAGCTGGGTGCTGGCGCTGCCTGCAGCCGCCCAGCGCTGGGCCATGGCCAGCAAAGCGGGTTCTTGCCCTTGCAGCACGGCCACATGGCTGGCGTTGGCCCATTGCCAGCAGTCGCGTTGCAGCGACAGTACTGCAGCTTGTGCCGAGCGGCATTGCCAAATGGCCTGCGTT
Source organism: Polaromonas sp. (assembly GCA_043721235.1). Classification (GTDB taxonomy): domain Bacteria; phylum Pseudomonadota; class Gammaproteobacteria; order Burkholderiales; family Burkholderiaceae_C; genus JAAFIP01. Next base: position 15,733 of record JAYSRE010000209.1, read on the forward strand.
GCATGGCGCAAATGGCCTTCATTTTTCCATAAGCGTGCGGTGTTGAAGTAACGGCGTAAATAGTCAGCATGGTGAGGCTCAATGGCAATAGCCTGGTGCCACAAATCGCAGGCTGCTTGCCACTGCATTTTTCCCACCTGCTCTTGGGCTTTAAGGGCCAACGCCGAGGCATTGGGTGCGGCATGGGTTGGGGCAGGGGCCAGCGCGCTGTCTAGCTGCTGTTGACGCGGCATCCAGTAGGCCATAACGATACCAGTAAGCATGCCCCCGATGTGGGCGGCGTAGCTGACGTTAGTCCCGCCCACAGCCCATAAAATCACTTCGTTGGCCAGCCACATGGGCACCAAAATCCATGCCGGTGCGCGGATGTAGTTAAAGTAAAACAGCAGTTGGTAGAAAAATTTAATCCGCCGTAATTTGTACAGCATGGCGTACAGCACCATCACAGTCGACACAGCACCCGAGGCGCCCAGCCCGTAGCTGGTAGATCCCGCATAAGCCCAGGTCGACAGCACCGATGCGCCTACCGCTCCCAGCACATAAAAGCCTACATACTTCAGCCGTCCAATGCCAATTTCTACAGAAAATCCAAACAGAAATAAAAACAGCATATTGCCTATTAAGTGGGCTGGGCTGGCATGCAAAAACGCGGCAGTGACCCAAGTCCACGGTGCGTGCCACAGCCCTTGGTCATAAAACTGCGCCCATTTGCGGGTAAAGGACGGTGGCTTGAGCGCGGCGTAGTTGCTGCGTTCCTGGGCCCATTGCGCATGGTTGGCGCTGCTGGTGGGCACCAAAGCCTCGGGGTTGCCCACCTGGGTGCCTAGCTTGGCTGTAAACCCACGCGAGGCCTCCATCATCTCCAGCAGGGCTTGACCTTGCTGTGCTTGCAGCAATTTTTCTGCTGTGCGGTAGTCGCGGTGGCTACTGGCCTCTAAATAGCTTACAAAAGCAGGCAACTCCACGCTGGGCAGCTGGGTGCTGAAGTAGTACGCACTGGCTTTGTCTTGGGCCTTTTCTTCGGTGCGTTGCGGGCCCCAAAAAATGGCAAAGTTGACCAGTATCAATAGCACGGTCACCCAGGGCGGGTTGCGCCAAGTGGGCTTAGACTCAAGTGGAATGGCTAAAAACATACTGCGTCCATGGGCCTTAGGGCCAGGTGTGCCAGAGGGCGTGTTTAGATTCAGGCCAAGCGCGCTTGGTGCCGCGCGATTTGCTTGCGTACCTGTGCAGGTGCTGTGCCGCCCAAAGTACCTCTGGCATGGAGTGAACCGCGCAGGCTGAGCACTTCGTACACGTCTTTCTCAATCTGGGGATTAAAGCCTTGCAGCACCACCAAGGGTAGCTCGGACAAATCTACATTGTGAGAAACAGCCGCTTTGACCGCGTGGGCCACGGTCTCGTGCGCATCGCGAAACGGCAGCCCTTTTTTTACCAAATAGTCGGCCAGATCGGTGGCGGTGGCGTAGCCTTTTAAAGCGGCTTGTTCCATTGCGGGTGCGTTGACGGTGATGCCACCTTCTTTGAAACCTGTAGCGGGGTTTAACTGCCCGCCGATCATTTCGGCAAAAATACGCAGCGTGTCTTTGAGTGTGTCTACCGTGTCAAACAGCGGCTCTTTGTCTTCCTGGTTGTCTTTGTTATAGGCCAGCGGCTGGCCTTTCATGAGGGTAATCAAGCCCACCAGGTGGCCCACCACGCGGCCGGTTTTGCCGCGTGCCAGCTCGGGAACGTCGGGGTTTTTTTTCTGCGGCATGATGGAACTGCCGGTGGTAAACCGGTCGGCTATTTTGATGAAATGGAAGTTTTGGCTCATCCACAAAATAAGTTCTTCACTCAAGCGGCTGATGTGCACCATGGCAAGAGAAGCTGCGGCGGTGAACTCGATGGCGAAGTCGCGGTCACTTACGGCGTCAAGCGAGTTTTGGCACACTTGTGCCTCGCCTTTTTCGTCCACCATGCCCAGGGTTCTGGCCACACGCTCGCGGTCAAGCGGGTAGCTGGTGCCTGCCAATGCGGCGCTGCCCAAAGGCAGGCGGTTTACGCGCTTGCGCACATCGTTCATACGCTCAACATCACGGGCCAGCATTTCCACATACGCCAACATATGGTGGCCAAAACTCACCGGCTGGGCTACTTGCAGGTGGGTAAAGCCGGGCATGACCACTTCAACGTTTTTCAATGCCACCTCGATCAGCGCTTTTTGCAGGTCAACCAGCAATGCGCCTAGCAAGTCAATTTCACCTCGCAGCCACAGGCGCACGTCGGTGGCCACTTGGTCGTTGCGGCTGCGGCCCGTGTGCAGGCGCTTGCCCGCATCACCTACCAGGCTGATCAGGCGCGACTCGATGTTCAGGTGCACGTCTTCTAAATCTAGCTTCCATTCAAAGCCGCCTGCTTCAATCTCGCTGCGAATGTGCGCCATGCCTTTTTGAATGGAGGCATAGTCTTGTAAGGAGATAATTTTTTGCGCTGCCAGCATCTCTGCGTGGGCTAGCGAGCCTGTGATGTCCGCATCCCACAGGCGCTTGTCAAAAAACACGCTGGAGGTGTAGCGCTTGACCAGGTCGCTCATGGGTTCAGAAAACAGTGCCGACCAGGCTTGGGACTTTGTGTCAAATTGGTTCATAGGGGTCACTTTTACGGTCTAAAACGAAATACCTTACGCTGTGCGGTGCTTTTCGCCAGCCCAGCGGGTTTGCCGCAGGGCTGGCAAGACTGGCATACTTAAGCCAGATTCTAACTTTTAGGCGTATGCAAACCCGTTTTGGCACCTCTACTTTTGAACCCGCTGGCCCATTAGCAGGCAAGCCAGATGCACTTAGGCCTGCGCTTGAGGCGCAGCCTGTGCCCGCGCCGGTGCTGATTTTCGATGCCTGCCAAGTGGGTGTGATCTTGCGTGGGGTGCTGTTTGTGCAGCTGGTGATGGCCGTGGGCGTGATGTTTGGCGCCGGCAGCCCGGTGGACTGGATGGCACGCTTGGCCCTGATTACCGGGGCGGCATTGCCCGCCACGCTGGCCTGGTTGATTCTGGCCTGCGCGCTAAAAAAACCTTTGCAACGGCTGACTAAAGTGGGCCAGTGGCTGGGCGGTATCGCGTTGGGCGTGCTGGCGGGCCTGTATGGCTGCGGTATTTTGGCTTTTATTGGTTTTGTGCAAGACGCGCCTTGGCTGGCCAGCGCGGCCACCGGAGCCGTGTTGTCAGCTGCCCTGGTAGCTGCCCTGGTGTGGCGTGCAGCGGGCCGTGCGCCTGCCAGCGCCAACGCGCGCTTGGCCGAGCTGCAGTCGCGCATCAGGCCACATTTTTTGTTCAATACCCTCAACAGCGCCATTGCCTTGGTGCGCGCCGAGCCGGCACGTGCCGAAGCGGTGCTGGAGGACTTGGCCGAGCTGTTTCGCAGTGCCTTGGTGGACCGGGGTGACGCAGTCACGCTGGAGCAAGAGATTGACCTGGCCAAACGCTATTTGGCCATCGAACAAGTGCGCTTTGGCACCAGGCTGCGCGTGCAGTGGGTGCTAGACCCGGATGCCAATGCCGCCTCTGTGCCGCCCTTGCTGCTGCAGCCGCTGGTTGAAAATGCGGTAAAGCATGGCGTAGAGCCCAGCGCGCAAGGGGCCGATATCAAAGTAAGCACCCAGCGGCGGGGCGACACGGTGGTGGTTAAGGTGACCAACACCGTGCCTGCGGGCCACGGCCCTGGTGGTCACGGCGAGGCACTGCGCAACGTAGAAGGCCGACTCAAGCTGCTGCACGACGTGCAAACCACCTTTCGCGCCACCATGGTGGATGGTATTTACCAAGTGCGCATAGAGGTGCCCGTATGAGCAACGACAGCATAAATGCAATCAGGGTTTTTATCGTAGACGACGAGCCCTTGGCACGTGCCCGCATGCGCACCTTACTAGGCGACTGCCAGCTGACTGCCTGCGCAGTGGCAGGCGAGGCCGGTGATGCGATGCAAGCCATGGCACTGCTGCGCACAGCAGTGTGTGACGTGGTGCTGTTAGACATTCACATGCCCGGTGCCGATGGTATGCAGCTGGCCCGAGAGCTGCAAATTCTGCGTCCTGAGCTGGGCATTATTTTCGTAACCGCCCACACCCAGCATGCCGTGGCCGCATTTGATCTGGAGGTGATGGACTACCTGACCAAGCCTGTGCGGCTAGAGCGCCTGGAAAAGGCTTTGGCCAAGACGCAGCATAAAAAAGAGCTGCTGGCGCACAGAAATACGGTGCTAGGCTCTGACGCAACCCATGAAACCTTGATCATCCAAGACCGAGGCCGCACCGAGCGCGTGCCCCTGGCCGAGGTGCTGTACTTTAAGGCTGAGCTGAAATACATTACTGTGCGCACCGCAAGCAAGAGCTATATTTTGGACGGCTCCCTGGGCGATTTAGAAACCCGCTATGCGCTGAACTACTTGCGCATTCACCGCAATACACTGGTGGCCAAACGGGCTATGCGCACCCTGGAACGTTATGCAGAGCGCTCTGGAGAGCGTGGCGAACGTGACGAAGCTGATGAAGACGCTTCTGACATAGAAGGCTGGGCCGTGCGGCTGCGTGGCGTGGACGAAGCTTTGTTAGTTTCGCGCAGGCAGTTGTCAGCAGTACGGGCGGCAATAGCGGCTACTTTTTAGGGCCTTGACTGGGGGCCTCAATTTATGGCCAAATTGGCCTACCGCCCAAGAAAATGCTGAACGAGTAGCTATTAAAATAGTAGTGTCTATCGGTCAACCACTGTAGCTACTCCATCCAAACCATGCTGTAAGCAAGTAGCCTTTTTACCGTCGCAAACCTGAAACAATCAAGGCGCTAGCCGCTCGCGCACCCATTGGGCTCCATGCAGGGTGTAGCGTAGCCGGTCATGCAAGCGGCTGCGTCGGCCTTGCCAAAATTGCCACTCGTCTGGTACCAGCCGGTAGCCGCCCCAATGCGGCGGGCGCGGTGGCTTGTCCCCGTAAAGCGTTTCTATACGCTGGGTTTCCAGCTCTAAAACCTCACGGTTGGCAATGACCTCACTCTGCGGGCTAGCCCATGCACCAATACGGCTGCCCAACGGACGGCTGTGAAAATACGCATCACTTTCTTCTGCGCTGACCTTCTCCACGCGCCCTTCAACGCGCACCGTGCGCTCCATCTCCACCCAGTGAAACTGCAGCGAAGCAAACGGATTGCCCGCCAGCTCGTGCCCCTTGCGAGATGCATAGTTGGTGTACCACACAATACCGCGCGCATCAAACCCTTTGATCAGCACAATGCGCGTGGAAGGCCGCAGATTGCTGCCCACCGTGGACAGTGTCATCGCGTTAGGCTCTGGTATTTTGTTAGCGATAGCGTCTTTAAGCCACTCGTCAAATTGTGCAAATGGGTCGTGGGATGCAGTAGCCTCCAGCAGCTCGGCCAGCTCATAGCTTTTGCGGATATCCGCAATCAGGGGGGTAGATGGTGTCATAGGCTAAGTGTAGAGCGGTGGTGCCAAAAAATGGCGCGAATATTCAATAACCTTTGATCTGAAAAGCGGCCTGTAATCCCCGACTCCAGATGCGCCTGAAAACAAGCAAAAATCCAAGAAAATTAGCCCAAAACCTAAGCTCAGGGCCACTTTACCCCTCGCTAAAGCACAGTTTTTACAAAGAACCCCAAGTTATCGGGGACAATGGCAAACTAGCCGGGGGCACCAGCCCTTGGAATGCAAAGTTTTTTGGAAATTTCACAGCTATGGCGCAATACGTATTTACGATGAACCGGGTAGGCAAAATTGTGCCGCCCAAACGGCATATTTTGAAAGACGTG
>JAYSRE010000210.1:0-2863 GCA_043721235.1 Polaromonas sp.
TTAGGCGTATGGCCTTGGGCAGCATTGACATTAGCAGGCGGTCGATTGACATAGCTGTGCTGCATGCCCAGTGGCGCAAATAGGCGGGTTTGCAGCAAGCTTTCGTAATCAGTACCGGCTTGCTTGGCCAGCATGCTGGTCAGCAGCATCATGGCGTAATTGGAATATTCATACACGCTGCCCGGTGCTTGCCTAAGCTTGGCTTGTGCCAGCGTTCTCAAAAGCGATGCTTCGTCAACGTTGGCATAAGGATTGGCCGCATCGGTTGCACTGCTAAAGTCGGGCACCACAGGCAAACCTGATGTGTGCGTCACCAAATGTCGCAGCAAAATGGGCTTGCCTTGAAAACTGGGCACTATGGCCTCTGCAGGCAAATGCTGGCTTATGGGATCGTCTAATGAGACTTTATTTTGCAAAATTAAATCTGCTAACAATGCTGACGTCATCGTCTTGGTAGCAGAGCCGATTTCAAATGCGCTGCTGGCAGAAATGCGGTTAACTTGTTTGGGGTTAGCGCAAACGTAGGCACGAGACACTGTCTTGTCAACCACGGCTACAGCAAAACAAGCACCGGTTCGATCGCCCCCAAGCCGTTGTTCAGTGATGGTTTTTAAATCTGCATCTGTCATAGCAGGTGTTGCATGCGTAGACTGACCAGCCGTTAGCAAGAGGCACAACCAGAATAAAGTATTCGCCAATGAGTTCAATGTGTGGCATGTGGCCAAGCTGGTTGTCCTTAAGGTTGCCCAGCATGCAATTATCCTGTTGTGCGACCAGGCCAGGAAACAAAGTGTTAAATCCACGCCGGTATGCCCGTCCAATCCCGTAGGTAGGTCGTAGTGGCAGTGTGTCAGTAAGTGTCTGCTAGGCGTAAAAACCGGGCAAAACGTGGTTTACCGCTGGGTGTGATGTCGTTGAAAGTGTAGGTCACTGTGCTGCCGATGGCGGGCGGATTTTTGCGCTGCGCGTCTGACAAACCGGTGCCAATTTTAAAGCGCTGGCCGCTGGCGGCTTGCATTTCTAGCGCGCCCAGCAGGCCTTGGTATTTGCCTTTGCCAGCTGCATGGCCCATTACTACAGCCTCTGCGTCTTGTACAGGTTTTAATTTCAGCAATACGTTGCTACGGCCTGTAGTGACTGGGGCGCTGGCCAAATGCAGCATCAGGCCCTCGCCGCCTGCTGCAGTGACCGCTTTAAGCTTGGCCTGCAGCGCGGCGTGGTTGGCTACGCGGTATTGTTCTACAGCGCGCAGCTGCGGCCAGGCGGCTTGGCGGATGATGGCCGGTAACTGCGCTGCCCGTTGGTCAAAGCTGCCCCCGCCACCGGGCAGCTCAAACACCATGTACGCAATACGCTGCCAATCGGCGTCTACCGGCAGCGCCTTGCGCACCATGCCCGACAGCGCGTCAAACTGGCGGCGCGCCAGCCACAGCTCGCCGTCTAGCGGCGTGCCAGCGGGCAGCTTGGCTGTAAACCAGGCAGGGGCTGCCACCGTGCGGCCACTGCGAAAGCGCAGCGTAGTGCCGTCCCACAGCGCCCGTACACCGTCTAGCTTTTCGCTTACCAGGTAGCCTGTGGGGTTGATGCCAGCGGGTGCGTTGGCTGCCAGCAGCACGGGCAACGCTGCGTCGGCGGCTGCCAGGGCTAGCGGTGTCAGCGCGGTGCTGCCCAAGGCTGCCAGTAATTGCAGGGTGAAAGCGCGACGCGGCGATGAGCATGGCGGTATGTTGTACGCACCAGGATGTAAGGACAAGGGTGGGCTTGGATATAAATGCATACTGCATCATAGCTAGAAGACGGTAATTTGAGCGAAAATCTGAAGATGCAAAAAATTCTTTTCACCTTGGTGGTGTGCAGTGCGTCAGCCAGCTTGTTGGCGCAGCCGGAGGCTAATGTGCTGGGCCTGCCTGCTGTGCCGCAGGTTAAAGCGCCTTCCGAGGCTGTACCTAGCGGCACTCCAGGTGCTTCGTCTGCTGCCAAGCCTGGTGCCCAAACTAGTGTTAACCCAAGCGCCAGCGCACCCAAGGCCGGCGCTTCTGCGCCTGTTAACCAAGCGGCCAATGATAGTGCTCTTAAATCGGTACTCAGCGGCGGCATCACCATGGCCTCTAGCTACGGCAACACTACCACGACAGTGCGTGTGACCACTGCTAACACCTACCCCAGTGCCGCGCTGGCCGCGCAGGCGATTGCCGCAGCACGTTTGGTGCAGCGCGACCTCAAGCTGTCTTGCGGCAAGCTGTGCAAGCCAGCACCCATGCCCGCACCGCAAATTTTAAAAGACGGCACACTGCAGTTTGACATGGTGATTGACGGCTACCAGGGGCCGCTGAGCAACGACGACATGCTGTCGATGATGATGGCCAAACCCTTGCCCGTACCTGCAGCGGCCAAGCTTGCGGCACCGCAACCTCCAGCTGCGGCTGCGGCTGCCAAGCCTGCAGCTTCACCACAATCTGCGCCATCACCCGCAAAGCCTGCTGCGCCAGCCGCTGCGGCTGATACAGCAGCCACGCCTACCAAAGCACCATAACCCGAATAAGCCTACAAAAGAAGATCTCCCGCCCATGCTTATTGCCGACATGCTGTTTACCCAAGGCCACGGTACACGCCGTGTGTGCGCAGGCTTAATCGAGCGCCAGTTAGTTGAAGTTTTAAATGAAAATAATGCTTATCACACCGTAGAACCTGCTCAAGTAGCTATTAAAAATATAGCTGATGGCATGCCCTACCGCGTGCAAGGCACACCTTGGCAATACCACGAACGCGCCTATGTCATGCTGCACAAGCCCGCAGGTTTTGAATGTTCGCACAAGCCCAGCGCGTGGCCCAGTGTGTACACGCTGCTGCCCAGCCCGCTGCG
>JAYSRE010000211.1:0-7346 GCA_043721235.1 Polaromonas sp.
AACGCGCGTGCGGCCTTGGAGGGCCGCGCGTTACCCACAAGCGCACACCTGCGTGGATAAACCCTAAGCCGCCTCACACACAGAAATGCTGACACTCCCTCGGCGCGCGTCCCAGAACAAAGAACAAAGAACAAAGAACAGAACAACGACCTAAACGCCCAGCAGCAGCACGCAAAATACAAACGATAATTGGTGCATGCCAGCTACCAAAATCCTCTACGGCTTCCATGCCGTTGGCGTGCGGGTTAAAACCGCACCCACCTCTGTGGTTGAAATTTACTACGACGTTTCGCGCAAAGACGCACGCATGCGCAGCTTTATCGACAAAGCCAGCGAGGCGCAAGTGCGCTTGATTGAGGCCGATGGCCTGCGCCTGGCCAAAATGTGCGGCAGCCACGGTCACCAAGGTGTGGTGGCGATTGCGCAGCCGGTCAAACAGGCCACGTCGCTGGACGAACTGCTGGAAGACCTGGAAGCCTCGGCAGACCAAACTAAACCCTTGATTCTGGTGCTGGACGGCGTGACCGACCCGCACAACCTGGGCGCGGTGCTGCGCGTGGCCGATGGTGCAGGCGCGCAGGCGGTGATTGCGCCCAAAGACCATGCCGTGGGCATTAACGCCACGGTGTCCAAGGTGGCCAGCGGCGCAGCCGAGACAGTGCCGTACTTTATGGTGACCAACTTGGCGCGTACCTTGAATGAGCTCAAAGAGCGCAATATCTGGATCATAGGCACCAGCGATGACGCTGAAAAAACCATTTACGATGTAGACCTGACAGGCCCGGTGGCGCTGGTGCTGGGCGCTGAAGGCCCCGGCATGCGCCATTTGACCCGCAAAACCTGCGACCAATTGGTGAGCATACCGATGCGCGGCGCGGTAGAAAGCCTCAACGTGTCGGTGGCCAGCGGTGTATGCTTGTACGAAGCGCTGCGCCAGCGTACCTGAACTTTTTGAAAGCCCCTATGACAACCCTCTCCACTGAAACTAAAGCCCCTTGGGCTGCTAAGACGGCTGTAGTTTCCATAGCCGTCTGTGCGCTATTTACCCTGTCCGCGTGCACCCAAGAGCAGCAAAACAAGATCCAGCGCGATATTCAAAACTGGACCGGTACCAATGGCGTACTGGAAGTGTACGCAGGTGACAAAGTGGTGCGCCGGTTTTTAAAAATTGACAAGCTTTCCACCGCGCTGGGCACCGACGACAACAAACCACGCCCTTACCGTTTTGGCTACGGCGTGCTGGATGAAAACCTCAACATGACGGTGGATGCGGGCGAGAAGCGGGTGTATTTTGAAATCAGCGACTACGCCTCGAACTATGTATTTTTTGAGAGTCCGCGTTGAGCGCACAGGTACGTTTAGTTTTTAAAAATTACCCACCCCAATTGCCATGGACTTGTCCCGCTTTCCACGCCGCCGCTACACCCCGTTTGCCACCCCACTAGAGCCCATGCCGCGCTTTAGCCAAGCGCTGGCGGCCAGCTGCCCCGGTGGCGTGGGCCCCCAGGTGTGGGTCAAGCGAGACGACATGCTGGGCTTGTTTCCGGGTGGCAACAAAACCCGCAAGCTAGAGTTTTTAGTGGCCGATGCGCTGGCCCAAGGCGCTGATACTTTGGTAACCTGCGGCGCGCCTCAGTCTAACCACTGCCGCATTACTTTGGCGGCGGCAGTCAAAGAGGGCCTGAAGTGCCGCTTTGTGATAGAAGAACGAGTGCCCGGCAGCTACAGCGACACGGCCAGTGGCAACCACTTTTTGTTCCGCCTGATGGGTGTGGAAGATTTGACGGTAGTGCCTGCGGGTAGCGACATGCTGGCCGCTATGCAAGCTGTGGTCAGCGCGTTGGCCGCGCAGGGCCGCAAGGGCTACACCATTGCGGGTGGCGGGTCTAATGCGCTGGGCGGCTTGGGCTATGTGGCCTGCGCGCAAGAGCTGCAGCAGCAAATGTTTGAGCAAGGCGTGCAGATAGACCGTGTGGTGGTGGGCTCGGGCAGCTCTGGCACCCACGGCGGCTTGCTGGCGGGGTTTTTGGGCAACCACATTCACATTCCCATTGTGGGCATTGGCGTAAGCCGCGACCCTGAGACGCAAGAGCTTTTGGTATACAAAGAAACCCAAGCCGTGCTGGACTTACTGAACATTAAGCTTACCGTGCCGCGCGAAGCAGTGGTTAGCTTGGGCGGCTACTGGCAGCCCAAGTATTCCATTCCCAACGCGATGATGGTAGAGGCTGTGCAGATGCTGGCCCGCAGCGAAGGCATTTTGCTAGACCCCGTCTACACCGGCAAAATTATGGCGGGTTTGGTAGGCTTAGCCCGCCGGGGCTTTTTTAAGCCGAACGAAAAAGTGCTGTTTTTGCACACCGGCGGCATGCCTGCGTTGCATGCCTACGAGCGTGAGCTGCTGGCCTAACCGCTTTAGCTCTCAAACCCAGCCTAGCGCACCCAGTGCCGCGCCCGCGCCCAGCACCCACAGCAGGTGTATTTTGGTACGCCATACCAGCAACAGTGCAGCCAAGGTCAGCAGCCACAGCGGCCAGTCGGTGGCCGGGCGGTTATGCGCCGCTGTTAGCAGCCAGCCGGTGGTAACCAGCAGCGCAATAGAAATCGGGGCCAGCGCGGCCTTGCTGGCGCGCGCCACAATGTGCAGCGGATTATTGTGCAGCCAGCGCGTGGCCGCAAAGGTCAGGGTGCTGCTGGGCAGCAGGGTGCCCATGAAGGTGGCGCTCAGGCCTGCCAGCGCGCTCCAGTAGCTGCCGTCCATGGCCAGGCCAGTTTGCCAGCCCATCAGCGGAATAAACATCACATTGGGGCCCGGCGCGGCCTGGGCAATGGCAATGCTGGCGTTAAACTGCGCGTCGGTTAGCCAGCCCTGCTGCCCCACCAGATAGCGCTGCATGTCGGGCGCAGTGGTAATGGCGCCGCCTACGGCAAGCAGCGACAGCACCAAAAAGTGGCCCAACAGCGACAGCCAAACGTCCCAGCTCATGGCGGTGGGTCCTTCGCAGCGGCGCTGCGTTCTATGTTCGCAGCGGCGCTGCGCTCTTCGCGCCGCACCAGCACCCACGCCGCCGCAAAAGCCGGCAAGCCCAGGCCTAAAACGGTATACACCAAGGGCCAGCGCAGCACGCCAACTGCTATAAATGTAAGAGCTATAAACGCAGCATTTGCTTGGGCACCCAATAGGTTATCCTTCAAACCGCTAACCATCTTGAGGGCTGCAGCGCCAATCAGCCCCGCCGCTGCGCCGCCCATACCGCGCACCGCACCCGATACCGCCTGCACATCGGCAAACTGCGTGTACAGCGAAGCCAGTACCAGCACGATGCACAGAGGGACCGCCAAAATACCTGCCAGCGCCGCCAGCGCGCCGCGCCAGCCAAAAAAGCGGTTGCCTAAAATAATGCACAGGTTAATCACATTGCCACCCGGCAAAATTTGCGACACCGCCCAGTCTTCCACAAACTGCTGCTGCGTCAGCCAGCCACGCTTGTCAACCAGCTCGCGCTGCACAATCGTCAGCACACCGCCAAAGCCTTGCAACGCAATGCTGTTCATAGCCCAAAACAATTGGGTTTTAGACTGGGGCAGGGCGATGGTATTCACTATAGATTCGATAGCTACTCATGCAGCATTTCCTTGGGCGATAGGGCTAAAAGGCTTAAAATTACGATTTCATTTGTGACGTGGCGCTTTGCGGACGGTGTTTGTGTGGGTTTGCAGTGACATTTTTCCGTTGTCCCATTCTTGGGCCATGCGGCCTGCAAACGCGGTAGAAAACAGCGACTTGTGGCTGCGCATCACTTCGGTCATGGCTTGGCTGATGCGGTTTATAACTTCTTCGGGTTTGGCCACATGGCATGCGGTTCTGCCAAAGTCGATAAGCTCTTTGCGTGTGGGATAGGCGACGGATTTGTTCAGTTTAAGGGCCAGTGTGCGGTCTGACAAGACGCGCCCACTACGGGCGTCTTCATGGTCGTAGGCTGAGGTGGTGACCACATCAAACAAGGGGGCTAGGCGCACGCTGGCCAGGTCTGCGGGGTGGGTGTAGATGAGGCCAAAATTTTTCAAGTGGGCATCACCGTTGCGCACCAAACACGACAGGGTCAGGTATTCAAAAAACTTTTGCATTTGTACTACGCTATTGCCTGCGCCACAGTAGCTGCTGATCATTTTGTTGATGGCCTCGTAGCTGCCTGCGTATTTGTAGTGGCCTTGGCTGTCGTAGCCTGCATCACCCAGTACGGCAAAGTCTTCAAAGCCCAGCTGGGCAGCGTCAGCCAGCAGATCAAAGCGGCGCATGATGTACAGCGAGCCGTCGTCAGACAGGTGAAACTCGGGCACCTCTATACCGGCTTTTTGCGCTGCCAGCATGCAGACATACTCGTTTTGGCTAAGGTAGGGATACTCTGCGCCGCCGGTTTTGACAATCAGATCTGCATCGCGTGCTGTGGCTCTGCTGGCGGGCGATGTGAGCCCGGTGGCCCTGTCGGCATCGGGCAGCATCACTTTGGGCTGCACGCCCGATATGCCGCTGTCGTAGTATTGTTCTGCCAAATAGTCAAACAGTTTTTCATGCGCCTGGCTTTTCTTGATTTGTGCAAGCCCAACCGCTGCACGTGCAGGGCGCGTCTCGCCAATCGTTTGAGACAGCCGCACGCGGCCTATTTGGTCGTGGCCCACGATCGACAAGATGGCCATTTCGTCGAACTTGGCAAAGTCTTTTTTAAAGCGCTGAGAGAGGCGGTAAAACTGATCGCCCTCGGGCAAGTTCATCGAAAAAATAGGGTGTGGTTGGCTGCTGTTGTAGCTGGCTGCGCGCAGGGGCATGGCTAGCGACAGCTCGCAGGCGTTGTGGGTGGTGGCGTAGCGCCATATGTACTGGGACTCGCGGTGCAGCTGGCCTGCGCTGCCTTGCGGTGTGTGGCCATACAGCTGCTTGATTTTTTGCGTTAAATCAAGCATGCCCATCGTCACTTAAAAAGCTTTTAATGTCTTCAAGCTCAAGCCGATTGCTTTTAATTTCAAGAGATTTACCCAAAGCGGTCAGCGCCATAAAAATGGTCATGATGCCTACGTTTTTACCGTCTTCGATATCACCAATGGCTTGGCGCCTGCGTCCAATAGCGCTGGCCAGTGCCTGCTGCGACATACCGCGTGCTTCGCGTTCTTTGCGCAGCAACTCACCCAACTCGCGCGGGGTGCTGGCTTTTGTGGGCAGTGTCGCCGGGATTGACATGTTCGAATTATAGAACATTAAGCTGATTAATCAGTAATATGTTCATAATATCGAACACATAAGATGCCGTTTGCTGCTGGTTACAGCTTTACCTTGGGCTGCGCTAGGGGGTGTAGCGGCTATTGTTTAGCACCCAGCCCCGCCGCCAGTGTCTTCTGCAGCGCCAGCTCAGTGTGGTTCAGGCCGCTGGTGGTGTCCCAGCCGCCCATGTGCTGCAGGGCTATCTGGCCTAGGCCGCGCACCCAGTCTGGGCTGTCGTTGAGGCAGGGGATGTAGTGAAAGCTGCGGCCCTCAAGCGCTGCTTTGCTGCCCGCACCCGCGTGTAAAAACGCTTCCTTGCCTTCCATGGCCATCTCTTCCAGCGTTTCCAGGCAGTCCACCGTAAAGCCAGGGCACAGCACGTCTACGCGCTTGACACCGGCTTGGGCCATGGCGATCAGCGTGGGTTCGGTGTAGGGTTCTAGCCATTTGGCTTTGCCGAAGCGGGACTGAAAGGTCACTTGCAGCTGGTCTTTGGCCAGGCCCAGCTGCTGGCCCAGCAAGCGGGCGGTTTTGTAGCATTCGCAGTGGTAGGTGTCGCCAAGGTGCAGAGTGCGCTCGGGCACGCCATGAAAGCTCAGCACCAGTTTATCGGGTGTGCCGTGCTGCTGCCAGTAGCCGCTGACGCGCTGGGCCAGGGCGTTGATGTAGCCGGGGTCGCCATGGTAGTTGTTGACAAAACGCAGCTCGGGTATGCGGCGCACTTTGGCGGCCCAGGTGTAGACCGCGTCAAACACGCTGGCGGTGGTGGTGCCGCTGTACTGCGGGTACATGGGCAGTACCAAAATGCGGTTAAAGCCTTCGGCCTTGAGGGCATCCAGCTGGCTTCGCATGCTAGGGTTAGCGTAGCGCATGCCCAAGCGTACTTGTACCTTGTGGCCTTGTTCGCCTAAATAGCCTTGCAACAGCTTGGCTTGCTTCTCAGACCATACTTTCAGCGGCGATCCTTCTGTGGTCCAAATGCTGGCGTATTTTCTGGCTGACTTGGCTGGCCGCAGCCGCAAAATAATGCCGTGCAGTATCAGCCACCAAATAGGCTTGGGAATCTCGACCACGCGGTGGTCTGACAGAAACTCGGCCAAATAGCGGCGCACGGCGCTGGCGGTAGCTTCGTCGGGCGTACCCAGATTGCACAGCAAAATGGCGGTGCGGCTGTCAAAGCTGCCAGGGCCGCCGTGGGCGAAGGAGGGTTCTTTTGCAAAAGCCATGGTGTATTCTTGGGGTACTTATTTTTACTTAGAGATTTTCACTTACTTATGCTAAATATTTCAGCCGTTAAGGCAATATCCTTCGACTTGGATGACACGCTGTGGCCCATCTGGCCGGTGATACAACAAGCTGAAAAGGCACTGCACCTGTGGCTGACTGACCACGCGCCCATGACCGCAGCGCTGTTCTCTTCCCCCGGCGCGCTGCGCGAGATACGCGAGTACATGGCCGAGGTGATGCTCAAAGCCCGCCCCGAGCTACGCCACGATTTGGGTGCCATCCGCAAAGAGTCCATCCGCCTGGCCCTGTACCGCGCCAAAGAAGACCCTCTGCTGGCCGAAGCAGCTTACGCCGTGTTTTTTGCCCAGCGCAACCGGGTGGTGCTGTACGACGATGCACTGCCTGCGCTAGTGGCACTGTCAGCGCGCTACCCATTGGTGTCACTGTCTAATGGCAATGCGCAGCTGGATTTGGTGGGCTTGGCAAGCTACTTTAAAGCGGCAGTCAGTGCCAAAGAGTTTGGTGCCAGCAAGCCAGCCGTGGGCATTTTTGTGGCCGCTGCCAGCGCAGTGGGCGTGCAGCCCCATGAGGTGCTGCACATTGGCGACGATGCGGCACTGGACGTGGTGGGCGCTTTGGATACCAACATGCAGGCCGTGTGGCTTAACCGCGAGGGAAAGCTGTGGCCATATGAGGATAAAAACCCCACCTTGGAAGTCAGGTCGTTGGCCGAGGTGGTGGCTTTGCTTGGGTAGCGGTTGCTGGAGAGGACCGGCTTGGTTGGTGTCGGGCGAGACAAGCAGTTGCAAACCGCCCTCATACTCGGGTACGAGAAATCGGTCGGTTTGCAACTGCTTGTCTC
>JAYSRE010000212.1:0-61315 GCA_043721235.1 Polaromonas sp.
CACTGGGCTTATTTCAGTTTGCCGTCGTCTTTGAAGACTTTTTTCCAGTCTGCCACTAGCGCATCAAGCGCTTCTTTGGCGGTACCTTTGTCTGCTACCACGTAGTCATGCACCCGCTTTTGCATGGCGGACATGAGCTGTGCGTATGACGGCTCAGCCCAGAAGTCAACCACCTGGTTCATGGACTCTTGAAACGCAGGGGCGTAAGGAGCGCTCTTTAAATAGCCAGCATCCTTAAGCACGGCGTTATGCGCTGACGAGCCGCCAATGGCCTGCCATTTTTTCTGCACATCAGGGCTGGCAAACCATTTGATGTAGGACAGCGCCTCGTTCTTGTTGGCCGAGTAAGACACCACCGAAATGCCCTGCCCGCCTAGCTGGACACCCTTGGCTTTATCGGACGGGTTGACAAAATAGCCGATTTTTGCACCGCCCACCGCCGGGTCTTTGTCCAGGCCCGGGAAGAAGGCAAACCAGTTCATCATCATCGCCACTTGGCCAGATTTGAACGCATCCAAGCCTTCGCCCATATATGAGTTGGTCAGGCCAGGTGGGGTGCTGCCTTTGTACAGTGCCTTGTAGGCTTCCAGCCCGCGCACGGCATCGGCTGAATTGACAAAGCCGTCCATCGCATATGGCTTTTTGGGGTCTTGGTACTTAAAGCCCATCGGGATCATCACATTGGTCACACCCATGGTGATGCCCTCGGAGCCGCGCTCGGTAAACAGATAGGCCCCATAGACTTTCTTGCCCTCAATTTCCCGGCCCTGGAAAAACTCGGAAACCTGTTTAAACTCGGCCCAAGTTTTGGGCGGTGCCAGGTCACGGCTGTGTTTTTTCTTAAACTCTGCCTGCAGCTCAGGCTTGGCAAACCAGTCTTTACGGTAGGTCCAGCCCAGCGCGTCGGCCATGGCGGGCAATGCCCAGTAGTTGGGCGAGCCTTTAGGCCACTCGGCGTAACCAGTCACGGTTGCCGGGGCAAAGTCGGTCATTTTGATGCCTTCCTTGGCAAAAAAGTCGTTCAATTTAACGTAGTGACCACTCTCAGCTGCACCGCCAATCCACTGGCTGT
The DNA here is from genome assembly GCA_043721235.1 of Polaromonas sp. GTDB lineage: Bacteria > Pseudomonadota > Gammaproteobacteria > Burkholderiales > Burkholderiaceae_C > JAAFIP01. The sequence continues at coordinate 1,073 of JAYSRE010000212.1, forward strand.
CGCCAATGATCAGGTCGCACAGTTTGCCTTTTGAGTTCAGCTCGTTGAGCATGCGGTCAGCAAAGTTGGGCCATGGCACAAACTCAAACTTCATTTTGACTTTGCTTTGTGCGGTGAAATCTTTGGACAACTCAACCAGTGCATTGGCCGGGTCCCACGCCGCCCAACACAGCGTGATAGTTTTGTCTTGCGCCTGCGCCAGGCTGGTGCCCAACAGCAAAGCCAGTGCGGCCATGCTGGTAGACAGTTTGGGCAATCGGTTGGTTAGTTTTTTCATCTCATTCGTCTCCATTTGGTTAAATAAAAAGAACACCTCAAATCAACACTCTCGAAAACACACTTAAAAACTACTTAATCAGGGCTTGTTAATGCAAATTTTCAGCCGTCAAAATATCCAGCCGCGGCGGTGTCGCCCTGATAGCACCGCGCACGTTCTCGCACAGTGCCTGCAGCACCTTGGCGGCTGACAAAATACAGTAATGGATGTTTTGGTCTAGCACATAGGCCAGCTGGTCGACGCCAAGCAAGCTGCGGTGGACATCGGTAAAGTCATGGGCAATCACGGGCACTTGACTGGCCAGGTTCAGTTCCTGTAGTGCCCGCACCACGCCCGCACTGCCAGCGCCCACGTTATAAATGCCTGCTAATGTGCCGGTGTCGCAGTGTGTGCTCAGCCAGTCGCGCAACACGGCTTGTACGCCAGCGTCGTCGGTGGGCAGATCAGGTTTTCGCAGCACGTTGAGGTGGGCAAAGCGCTCTTCAATTACCTGGGCAAAGCCTATGCGCCGCTCGATTTCCCCCGACAGCCGGGTGGCTTGCGAGGCCAGCAGCACACTGCTGCGCCCTGGGTGCCCGGCCATGCGGCCCAGCAGCAAACCAGCGGTGCGGCCCGCAGCCCGGTTGTCGGCACCAATGTAGACCTCGCGCTTGGAGCCCGCCACATCTGACAGCAAAGTTACCACATGCACACCCGCGCGCACCAGCGAATTGATGGCCAGTTTGACGGCAGGTAAATCTGGTGCCAGCAGGGCGACCCCGTCGAATTGGCCGGCGCTGATGGTGTCACTTAAAGCCATCGCAAACGCTGCTGGGTCTGCGGCATCTAGCCGGTGCGTGATCTCCGTGATGTGCTGGTGCCTAAAGTCGCTGGCCAGCTGGGCAATCTGGCGCTCTACCAAGTCTAAAAAAGGCGTGTTGTCGCTAGGCAAAACAAAGGCCAGGCGCAGGTTGTCCCGCCGCCTGGGCCTGCCGCGCACGGGTGCAGTGCTGCCAGTGCGGTCTATGATTTTCATGACCTTCAAAACGGTGTCTGCATGCACGCCCGAGCGGCCGTTGATAACCCTGTCTACGGTGGCCGTGCCTACCCCGGCTTGGCGGGCGATTTCTGCAATGGTGGAGCTGGTAGACATCATTAAAGAACTGATTTTTAAATTTAATTAAATATTTAAATCAATCATATTTAAATATTTAATTAAATCAATCAGGGTTTACGTGAACGGTGCAAACCCCTTGCCAACGCAGGCTTTTGGGGGGCGTTTTGGAGGCAATTGTGGGAGCTTAACGAGGTCTTCATAAGGCCTTGCCCCAAGGTAAATTCGGTAGCGAAGGCTTGGCCAGCAACCAGTGCACAAGAAACTGCAGACAAGCCTGTGTGACATAGTATTAAATGAATTTTAGGCCTATCGCCCAAGGAAATGCTGGATAAGTAGCTATTAAATTAATAGTATTGAAATAGCAACTTGCGCCGCTTTGGCGATGCCATACCCTTGCGCATTGCAGGTCAAACACTGGATTAAGCGGTGTCTAAACCAAGTATGATGAACTGGCCATATGGCTTAAAAATTGCTGCACTCCCTTATGACCATTCAAGCCGCTTTGCACCATGTTAGCCATTACCAGTACACCCAAAATGTGACTTTGGGGCCCCAAGTGGTGCGGTTGCGGCCCGCGCCGCACTGCCGCAGCAGGGTGGTGTCCTACTCACTTACGGTTGAGCCTGCGGGGCATTTTGTGAACTGGCAGCAAGACCCTTTTGCCAACTATTTGGCCCGGCTGGTGTTCCCAGAAAAGGTTAAAGAGTTCAAAGTGACGGTGGACTTGGTGGTGGAAATGTCGGTCTACAACCCGTTTGACTTTTTTTTAGAGCCCAGTGCAGAGCGCTACCCATTTGCCTACAACGCCTCGGATATCCACGAGCTAGCGCCCTATTTGCTGGCCGAGCCTGTGACCCAAGCCACGCCGCTGTTGGCCGCTTACTTGCAAAGAGTAAACCGCGCTGACCAACGTAGCATTGACTTTTTGGTGGGCATTAACCACCTGGTGCAGCAAGACATACAGTACCTGATTCGCATGGAGCCTGGCGTACAAACGCCAGAGCAAACGCTGGCGCTTAAGCGCGGCTCGTGCCGCGACTCGGCCTGGCTGCTGGTGCAACTGCTGCGCCACTGCGGGCTGGCAGCGCGCTTTGTGTCGGGGTATTTAATTCAACTAACCCCAGATGTGAAAGCGCTGGATGGCCCCAGCGGCACCACCGTAGACTTTACCGACCTGCATGCGTGGTGCGAGGTGTACTTGCCCGGCGCAGGCTGGGTAGGCCTGGACGCCACCTCGGGCTTGATGGCAGGCGAAGGCCACATACCACTGGCCTGCACGCCCCAACCGTCGAGCGCAGCGCCGATTGAAGGTGTGGTGGACTCCTCTGACGGTACATTCACCCACGAGATGAAAGTTACCCGCCTGCTAGAGACACCGCGCGTAACCAAACCCTACACCGAAGCGCAGTGGGCGCACATTATCAGCTTGGGCGAGGCCGTAGACACCCAGCTGGTAGCCCACGACGTGCGCCTGACCATGGGCGGCGAGCCTACTTTTGTAGCAGTTAGCGACCGCGACGCACGCGAATGGAACACCGACGCGCAAGGCCCGACCAAGCGCGCCTACGCCACCGACATCATGCACAAACTGATGGCCCACTATGCCCCAGGTGGCCTGGTGCATATAGGCCAAGGCAAGTGGTACCCCGGCGAGCAGTTGCCACGCTGGGCCTTCAGTGTTTTATGGCGTGCTGACGGGCAACCGGTATGGCACAACAGCGCCCTGCTGGCCGACGAGCGCAAGCCGCAGCACTACACCTCAGGCGATGCCCAGCGCTTTGTGCAGCAGCTTACGGTAGAGCTGGGCCTGCCGCAGGCTACAGGCAAACCGTACATCACCCCTGCCTTTGAGGACGCGTGGCACTACCTGTGGCGCGAAAAGCGCCTGCCCACCAACGTGAACGTGATGGACTCGCGCCTGGACGACCCGCTGGAACGTGCGCGCCTTAGCAATGTGTTTGACCAGCAGCTGGGTACCGTAGTGGGCTATGTGCTGCCCCTGCAAACTTTTGACGAAAAACCCGATGCCGACCTGGCCGCAGTCAAAGCACTGCCACCAAGCCAGCCTACCCGCTGGAACACCGGCCACTGGCATGTGCGCGGCGGCCACATGTACCTTACGCCCGGCGACTCCGCACTGGGCTACCGCCTGCCGCTAGACACCCTGCCCTGGGTGCACAGCAAAGACCACCCTTACATTATTGAAGACGACCCGATGGTGGCACGCGTAGCGCTGCCCAGTGCTGCCGCTTTGCTGTCTACAGCAGCCAAACCTGCTACCACTGCAGCGGCTGCACGCCTTGGCCGCGAGGCCAAACCACTGGAGTCAGCGCACTGGCTGCCCCGCACCGCACTGTGCGCGCAAGTGCGCGCTGTGGCCACGGCAGAAAACCCGCACGGCAACCTGCTGTACATCTTTATGCCGCCCGTAGCGCGGCTAGAAAGTTACCTTGAACTGGTCAGCGCCATCGAACGCAGCGCGCAAGCCCTTGGCCTGCAAGTGGTGCTGGAAGGCTACCCGCCGCCACGCGACCCGCGCTTGAAAATGCTGCAAGTCACCCCCGACCCCGGCGTGATTGAAGTGAACATTCAGCCGGTAGACAACTGGAAAGACCTGGTGGACAACACCGAGTTTTTGTACAACGCCGCCTTTGAATGCCGCCTGAGCGCAGAAAAGTTCATGACAGACGGCAAGCACACCGGCACGGGCGGTGGCAACCATTTTGTGATGGGCGGCATCACGCCTGCAGACAGCCCCTTCTTGCGCCAACCCACTTTGCTGGCCAGCTTGCTGAGCACTTGGCACAACCACCCTTGCTTGAGCTACTTGTTCAGCGGCATGTTCATAGGCCCCACCAGCCAAGCGCCGCGCGTAGACGAGGCGCGCAACGACCAAGTGTATGAGCTGGAAATTGCGCTCAATGAGATAGTCAAAGCCAGCAAGAAGGCTGGTCAAGCAGAGCAGGCCATGCCGCCCTGGCTGGTAGACCGCACGCTGCGCAACATTTTGGTAGACGTTACCGGCAACACCCACCGCAGCGAGTTTTGTATCGACAAGCTGTACTCCCCCGACTCTGCCACGGGCAGGCTGGGCCTGCTAGAGCTGCGCTCGTTTGAAATGCCGCCGCACCCGCGCATGAGTGTGGTGCAGCAGCTGCTGCTGCGCGCCTTTATTGCACACTTCTGGCGTTGCCCGCACGTAGCCCCGCTGTCGCGCTGGGGTACGCAGTTGCACGACAAGTTTTTGCTGCCGCATTTTGTGTGGCTGGACTTGCTGGACGTGCTCGATCAGTTAAACGCTGCAGGTTACGTGTTCGACCCAGCATGGTTTGCGCCGCATTTTGAGTTTCGCTTTCCTTTGATTGGCAGCGTGCAGTTGGCTGGCATGGCGCTGACCTTGCGCGCCGCGCTAGAGCCTTGGCATGTGATGGGCGAAGAGGGCGCAGCAGGTGGCATGGCCCGCAGTGTGGATTCGTCGCTAGAGCGCATAGAAGTGCATGTACGTAACTTTAACCCAGCGCGTTACGTGGTGACTGTTAACGGGCACCCGCTGCCCCTGCAAACCACGGGCACAACGGCGGACTATGTGGCCGGTGTGCGCTACATCGCATGGAAGCCTTATTCGGCCCTGCACCCCAGCATTGGCGTGCATGTGCCGCTGGTGTTTGACGTGGTGGACACCTGGGCAGGCCGCGCGGTAGGCGGCTGCCAATACCATGTGGCGCACCCAGGCGGCCTGAGCTACGAGAGCTTTCCTGTTAACGCCAACGAGGCTGAAAGCCGCCGCCTGAACCGCTTTGTGCCCATGGGCCACTCGCCAGGGGAACTGGCGGCCAACCCTGCTTTAAGCGCGCCGGCTGCCCCGGTAGGCAGTGCAGAGTTTCCGTTTACGCTAGACCTGCGCAAGTTTGGCGGGGCCGACAGGTGAGCACCAAGGTGAGCACCAGCTTGGCGCAACGCCCCTGCATTGTTGTTCGGCTGCAATTGCTATAGCGCACGGCATAAAATGCTGGCCTGGAAAATGAGAAAATAGTTATTTAAAACATCTATTTTTTATTTTGAATACCGTTGACCCTTCCCAGTTTGTACGTTCTGCACTGCACCGTGCCCGGCCAGACGCTAGCCCTGCGCAAGATGCTGCGGCAGCCTGGGCCATGCCTGCCGCGAGTGGGCATTTTGACGAACTGCGCGGCGCAGCGTTTGAGCTGTCCAGTGAGGGGCCGCAAACATCAGATGCTACGGCCACTACGGTTTGTAGGGCCGACGTGCCCAGCACCGGGGTTCACAGTGCCCAAACAGTGCAGTCAATGCCTTTTGCACCAGCTTGGGCAGGCTTTTTTGACGCGCTGGGCACAGCAGGCTTGGCCCAGCTAGACCAGCGCGCACGCGACCTCAACCAGCAAATTCACGACAACGGCATCACCTATAACGTGTACGCCCAGGCGGGCAGCACCAGCGCACCGCAGCGGCCTTGGTCGCTGGGTTTGTTTCCGTTTTTGCTCACCTATGCTGCCTGGCAGGGCATCCAGGCGGGTGTGCTGCAACGCGCCCGCGTGCTAGAGGCCATCATGGCCGACGTGTACGGGCCACAGCAGCTGCTGCACCAGGCGCTTTTGCCTGCGGCCCTTACCCAGGGCCACCCCGGTTACCTGCGCGCTATGCACGGCGCACGCCCTGCCGGTGGGCGTTATTTGCACATTGTGGCGCTGGACATTGCGCGCGGGCCTTCGGGCCAGTGGTGGGTGGTGTCGCAGCGCACACAGGCACCCTCGGGGCTGGGCTACTTGTTAGAAAACCGGGCCATTACATCTAAGCTGTTTGCACCAGCTTTTAAACAGGCACAGGTTAGCCCCCTAGAGGCTACCTACCAGTCGCTGGTGTACAGCATGCGGCAACTTAGCCCCGCCGGTGCGGCAGCGCACATTGCCCTGCTGTCGCCCGGCCCCTACAGCGCCACCTATTTTGAGCAAGCCTACCTGGCCCGCCACTTGGGTCTGACTTTGGTAGAAGGTGCCGACCTGACGGTGCGCAACCAAAAGCTGTACCTTAAAACCTTGCACGGCCTGGAACCCGTGCACGGCTTGCTTAAACGTTTAGACGATGCGTTTTTAGACCCGCTTGAGCTGCGCTCAGACTCGTCGCTGGGCGTGCCGGGCCTGCTGCAGTGCATTCGCGCGGGCAACCTGCTGATGGCCAACGCACCGGGCTCAGAGTTTTTAGAGTCCCCTGCTTTACTGGGCTTTATGCCAGGCATCGCGCAGGCACTGCTGGGCCAGCAGCTTAGCTTGCCTGCGCTGCCCACCTGGTGGTGCGGTGAGCGCGCAGCGCTGGATGCCGTACTGCACCGGTTGGAGCGCAGCGTGATCAAACCCAGCTACCCTGGTGATGTGCAGCAGCAGCCGTTTGAGGCCATGCTGGGCAAGTACATGACCGCCAAAGAGCGTGACGAGCTGGCAGGCCGCATGCTGCGCGAAGGCAATGCCTACACCGTGCAAAGCTATGTGCCTATGTCGCAAATGCCCACCTGGAATACAGGCAACGGCGGCACCATCCAGCCGCAAAGCGCTATGCTGCGCGTGTTTGCGGTGTCCGATGGCGCTACAGGCTGGCGCGTGTTGCCCGGCGGGTTAATGCGCATTGCCAGCGGCGCACACGAAGTAGCCTCGATGCACAGCGGCGGTAGCAGCGCCGATGTGTGGGTGACAGATGGGTTTGAAGAAGCTGCAACTGCAGCCACCAGCACGCAGCCAGCGCCTGGCCTGGCACCTACGCTAGCACCTGCGCAAGCTCCAGCACAAGCCGCCATGCCCAGCAAACGCGTGGTCACCAGCCGCGCGGCTGAAAACCTGTTTTGGCTGGGACGGTACACCGAGCGCACAGAGTGCACTTTGCACGCAGCGCAGCATATATTGAACCGTATTGATGTGACCGAACCCACCCACAGCGGTGACACTATGCGGCACTGGCTGGACGCGCTGGCGGTGCAAAATTCGCTGGTATTGCCCAGTGTACCCAGCCTGGCCAAATCACCCCGCGTGTTTGAACGCTCTTTGCTGGCCGCTCTAGGCGCTGCAGACAACAGCTACAGCATAGGCTTTAACCTGCAAGCTTTAAAAAGTGCCGCCTTCACCGTGCGCGAGCGCCTGTCGCAAGAGCAATGGGACTTGATTGTGCAAACCGAGCTGGACTTTGCCCAGCAATGCCAGAGGCTAATGGCCCATGGCGGTGACACTGCAGCCAATGAACCCGGCGCTGCAGGCGCAGTTACGCTCGCTGCGCCCAGTGCACCCGACGTGCTGGGCCTGCTTAGTGCCACTACAGTCACACTGGCGGCCATCACCGGTGCCCAAACTGACCGCATGGCCCGCGACGACGGCTGGCGCTTGCTGAGCGTGGGCCGCCTGCTTGAGCGTTTGCAGTTTTTGGCCTCGGCTTTGCTGGCAGGACTAGCGCACGGCAGCGTCTCCTTTGCCACCCAAGGTGACAGCAGCGGTCAGCACCAAACCGGCTACAACGCCATGATTTCACTGTTCGACAGCACCACCACGTTTCGCGCCCACCACCGCAGCCGCACCGACATGGCCGCCTTGCTAGACACCCTGGTGCTGGACCTGGACAATCCCCGCTCGATCGCTTGGGTGGCCAAAACCCTGCGCGGCCGTTTGGCCAAACTGGCCGGTGACGGCCCGCAAGACCAGTGCCCGCTGGCAGTCTTGGTGCCTGACGCAACCCAGTGGCAGCTGGCCGACCTGCTAGCTTGCGATGCACAGGGCCAACCCCAGGCACTGTGCGCGCTGCTAAGCAGCTGCACAGCAGCCGCCACCGAAGTAGCCCAGGCCCTTGGTGCGCAGTACTTTACCCATGCGCACGTGAGCGAAAACAGCGTGGGGGCCTAGCATGCACATACAAGTAACCCACCTCACCCGCTACCGCTACCAGCCGCAGGTAGACAATGCCCAGCATGTGGCCTACCTCACCCCTGCCAGCAACCAGGCCCAGCAAGTGCGCAGCCACAGCCTGCAGGTCAGCCCGCAGCCGGGCGAATGCGAGTCGCGTAGGGACATTTATGGCAATAGCTGCACGTTTTTTTCAATTGCCAAGCCGCACTCTGAGCTGTGTGTCACGGCCCGCAGCACCGTGCTTACCCTGCCCCGCCCGCACGTAGAAAGCACTGCGCCGTGGGAGGCTGTGCAAGCACAGCTGCGCTACCGCGCGCATGCGCCCTACCACAGCGCGACTGAGTTTGTTTTTGCCTCACCGTATGCACCCCGGCATGCTGATTTTGCACACTACGCGCTGCCCAGCTTTAGCCCTGGTGCGCCTTTGCCAGACTGCGCCGCCCATCTGATGGGCCGCATCCATGCTGACTTTGTGTACGAAACCCACAGCACCCAGGTCAACACACCCACCCTGCAAGCACTGGCCCAAAGACGCGGCGTGTGCCAAGACTTTGCCCACATCATGGTGGCCTGCTGGCGCGCCATGGGCCTGCCAGCACGCTATGTCAGCGGCTATGTGCTGACCCAGCCGCCCGAGGGCCAAGCCAGGCTGGTAGGCTGCGACGCATCGCACGCCTGGGCCTCGGTGTTTATTCCAACCGGCATAGCTGCCAGCACCGGGGAGCTGGGCGACGGCCAATGGCTGGACTGCGACCCCACCAATAACCGCAGCCCTGGCGAGGACTATGTAACCTTGGCCACAGGACGCGATTTTGCCGATGTATCTCCCCTGCGCGGAGTCATCTTAGGCGGTGCAGACCACCAGCTTGAGGTGGAAGTTACAGTAATGCCGCAGTAGCTTTTGTAGGTATTTACGGAAAACGGGTAAATACTTTTACAAGCAAAAACCCCCATCGCCCAAGGAAATGCTGCACAAGCAGCTATACTATTTGCAGTGAATTACCTAACCCGCCAAGGGGTAAAGCCCTTTAACTTAGCCCACTCAAGTGCGCAGTGGCTGTGCGCCGCACTGCTGCTCTTAAGTGCCCCCTGGGCGCTGGCAACCGAAGCGGTGATTGAGGTTAAAACGTCCCACGTGGGTGACCTGGTCACAGTGCGGGCGGTGGCCACTATTGCAGCGCCGATGGCTGTGGTGTGGGGCACGCTGACCGACTATGAGCGCTTGCCTGAGTTTATTCCGGGCCTAAAGAAAAGCACCGTGATTGCCCGTAGCGGTGCTACTTCCACCGTGCAGCAGTCGGGCGAGGCGCGGTTTTTCTTTGCCAGTGTGCCCATAGAAGTCACTTTAGAGTCTACCGAAGCCCCGCCCAATATTGAGGTGCGGCGCTTAGCAGGTACGCTTAAAAAGCTAGAAGGCCGCTACGAAACCGAGGTGCTGGGCGGCAGCGTCCAACTGCGCTGGCTGGGCAGTATTGAGCCTGAAAACGGCCTGCCGCCACTGGTGGGCGAGGCGCTCATGCGCCGTACTATCAGGGCCCAGTTTACCGGCATGGTGCGCGAGATAGAGCGGCGCGAGGCGCTGCGTTTGGCGGCGTTGGCTAAATGAGCCAAGCAGTGCAGCCAGCGTGTAGCCTCGGGCAGGCAGTGAGGGCGGTGCGTGGCTTCTTGCTTGGGCTGGCGGTGGTTTTAAGCGCAGGCTGCGCCTCATTGACAGCCCCCGTGCTGCCGGGCCGCGCCTTGGCGGCCCCCCAAGATGTGCAGTGTATTGACTGGTACGCCGCGCTAGACGCAGCCACTGACGGCGCTGGCGTGCGCGATGCAGGTGCCGTGCGTGTAGCAGGCTTTTCGCACCTGCGGGTAGACCGGTTTACCGCCTCGCTGCGCGACAAACTGCCAGCGCCAAATGCAAGTCAAGCAGCCTCTGCGGCCCATACCGCACTGCACCAGCGGCTGGTGCAGCTAGACCTAGAGGCGCGTGCATTTGAAATTACCAACCTGCCCGCAGCCACCCGCAAGCAGCTGGCCAACACTGCGTTGGATGCAGCCAGCAGCACTGCGGCCCAATCTGCTAATGCACTTGATGCCCTTGATGCGCCTGATGCCTTGCTGCAGCGCACCCGCCAATGTGCCAGCCGTTTGGCCGCGCTAGACCTGACCACGCCCCAGCGTCTGGGCACCCTGCTTGAGCGGCTGGATGTGCCCGACAGCTACACCACCAGCTACCGCGCGCTGGGGGCCTACGCCCTAACCCGCTACCCGTTTGCCGCAGGCGTGCGCCAGCTCGAGGCACAGCGGCTGGTGGTGGCCAGCGCAGACAGTCCGCCCCCTGCTGGCACCCGCCGCCTGCGCTACAACCCGCCCAGCGATGCTGCCGCAGTCGCGGCAAATCCTTCCAACACGGCAAACCTATCCGCTACAAACCTATCCGCTACAAATTCACCCACTGCGAACTTATCGGCCGCTGACCTGCGCCGCATACTCACCCCGCCGCCTAATGACCCCTTGCAGGTGCCCGCGCCCAGCCCGGCTGACCTAGAGCGCCTGTTTGCCCACTTTGCCCCCAGCTTTGACATAGACACCGCCAGCAACGACGACCTGCCGGGCACCTTGGCATGGCAACCTACAGCGGACACTGTGGGCACTGCAAGCAGCGCTACCGCCCACAGCCTGGCTGTAGACACCACCGCCCCCGCGCTGTACCGGCAAACCGCCACCACGCGCTACGGGGGCGCAAGCCTGCTGCAATTGGTCTACACCTTGTGGTTTCCGGCCCGACCCGCTGCACCCGGTGCCATGCCAGACCTGCTTGCCGGCAAGCTCGATGGCGTAGTCTGGCGCGTCACATTGGCCCCAGACGGCACGCCCTTGGTGTTCGACAGCATGCACCCCTGCGGCTGTTACCACTGGTTCTACCCTACACCCGCCGCACAGCCCAAGCCTGCGCCCCAAGCAGGCACTGAATGGGCCTTTATCCCACAAAGCTTGCCGCAAGCACCCGCCAACGCAGGGCAGCCCCAGCGCATGCTGCTGCGCATAGCGCCTGTGAGCCATTTTGTTGACCGCGTCACGCCTGTCCCCGCAGCCAACGACCCCAGCAGCACAACCCACTATGCTTGGCGCGACTACCACAGCCTGCGCTCATTGCCCCTGGGTTGGACCAGCGCCGATGGCATGCCTGGTTCACCACCCGCAAGCCGCAGTGTCTTTAACCCCCAAGGTTTTATAGACGGCACCGACCGGGCCGAGCGCTTTATATTCTGGCCCATGGGCATCGCCCGCGCAGGCAGCATGCGCCAGTGGGGCAAGCATGCCACCGCCTTTGTAGGGCGCAGGCACTTTGACGATGCAACCCTGATGGAGCAGCGCTTTAACTTTGCCCCAGCACACTTCGCACCCTGAAATTTCGCCGTTGCCTGTGTCAAAGGTAGTAGCTACTTACTATCTAAATAGTAGCTACTCATTGAGCATTTCCTTGAGCGATAGCCCTATTTGGCTCTAAAAATTACCACTTCCATAGCCCTGCGCCAGGCTTTCAAAGCGGGTCAGCTCCTTGATGAACGCCAGCTTGCAGGTACCGGTGGGGCCGTTACGCTGTTTGCTAATAATCAATTCAGTGACGCCAGGTTCTTTGCTGTCTTTGTTGTAGTAGTCGTCGCGGTAGATGAACATGATGACATCGGCGTCTTGCTCAATCGCGCCAGACTCGCGCAGGTCGCTCATCATGGGGCGCTTGTCGGTGCGCGACTCTACCCCGCGGCTAAGCTGGGACAGCGCTATCACAGGGCACTGCAGCTCTTTGGCCAGGGCTTTAAGGCCGCGAGAAATTTCGCCTACCGCCGTAGCGCGGTTTTCGTCGCTCATGGAGCTGGACACGCTCATCAGCTGCAAATAGTCCACCACAATCAAGCCCAGCTTGCCGCCCATTTGCCGCGCCAGGCGCCGCGCATTGCCGCGCAGCTCGCTGGTCGTCAGGCCAGGGGTTTCGTCGATGTGCAGGCTGATGTTGCGCAACTTTTCAATCGCCTCAGTCAGGCGCGGCCACTCATCGTCGTGCAGCTTGCCAGTGCGCAGGCGCATTTGGTCAATACGCCCAATCGAGCCCACAATACGAATGGCCAGCTGGCTGGCCCCCATCTCCATAGAAAACACCGCTACTGGCAACTGCTCTTTAAGGGCGACGTGCTCAGCAATGTTGATGGCCAATGCCGTTTTTCCCATACTCGGTCTGGCGGCCAAAATTATCAGGTCACCAGCTTGCAGGCCAGAGGTCATGCGGTCTAAGTCGACGTAACCGGTGGGCACACCGGTGATATCGTTGGGGTTTTCTGACATCTCCACCACGCGGTCTAGCAGGGCCACCACCAGGCTGTCCATGCCTTGAAAGCCTTGCTTCATGCGCGAGCCTTCTTCGCCGATGGAGAAGATTTTTTTCTCAGCTTCGTCCAGTATTTTGGCAACGTCTTTGCCGCCGGTGTTGAAGGCGCTGGTTGAAATCTCGTCACTGGCGCTAACCAGCTTGCGCAAAATAGCGCGCTCGCGCACGATTTCGGCGTAGCGGCGAATGTTGGCAGCGCTGGGTACGTACTGGGCCAGGGAGTTGAGGTAGACGATACCGCCCACTTCGTCGGCCTTGCCTTGGGACTGCAGGCTTTCAAACACGGTAATTACATCGGCAGGTTTGGTTTTGTCCACCATGGCCTTGATGGCATCGTAGATCAAGCGGTGTTCGTAGCGGTAAAAGTCAGCGCCGCTGCTGAGCAAGTCGCTCACGCGCTCCCAAGCGCCATTGTCTAGCAGCAGGCCGCCCAGCACGCTGGACTCCGCCTCTATGCTGTGCGGTGGAATGCGCAGCTGGGCTATCGGCGATGTGTCTAGGCCGTAGCTGGACAAGTCGGGGGAGTAGCCATGGTCAAGTGGGTGGTCAAGCGGATGGTGGGGATCGCCGTCGTTGCTGGCGGAGTTTAAAACTGCAGACATGGTGTGGTATTTTTCCTAGACCTTGATGCTAGTGTGCAGGCCTTGTGGGGGCAAGGGATAAGCCTGTGGATATGTTGCGGATGGGTCTGTATAAGTTGGCCCGTTGCGCCAAGGTGTGAACCTCTGTTGCAAGGGATGGGCTAAGGTGCGGCCATCGAACGTTGCCTGCAATGCAAAACGGGCCAAGATTGCGCAAGGCCCGTTAGAAAATGGTGTGCAGCAAAAAAAAACTAATTTGCTGCGACTGAAAATCATTGGTCGGTGTGAAAGGATTCGAACCTTCGACCCCTTGCACCCCATGCAAGTGCGCTACCAGGCTGCGCCACACACCGAAGCATCTGATTATAGCGTGAGAAGGAACCGCCCCTGAGTCGTGTCAGAGCCGCAGCGGCCCATCCAGCTACACCGGTATGGCTAAAAGATCACGAATTTCAAACAGCTCGCGGCGTAGCTGCACGATAGGCAAATGCAGTGCGTGCACATCGGCCCCTGAGACTGCTGCTGCGACATCGTCGCTGTCAGCAAAATCAGCCTCGCCCATGCCGGGCGGAAAGCCTGACTCTGCGCCGTCCAGCACATCTACACCGTCCAGCATCACTTCGCCTGCTTTGCGGCGGTCGCGTTCAGTCTGCACCAAATCATGCAGCTTGTTGCGTGCGCCGCTGATGGTGAAGCCTTGGTCGTACAGCAGGTCGCGTATACGGCGGATCATCAGCACCTCATGGTGCTGGTAGTAGCGGCGGTTGCCGCGCCGCTTCATAGGTTTAAGCTGGGTAAATTCTTGCTCCCAATAGCGCAGCACGTGCGGCTTTACGTCACACAGTTCGCTGACTTCACCAATGGTGAAATAGCGCTTAACAGGGATAGATGGAAGGGATTTCTCCATTGAAATCAACGTTTTACAGGCAAGATCTCGAAATTTACTCGCATTTTGCCTAAGATGCAAACTACTTTGACTGTGCGCGCTAACTGCTTGAATTTGTTGTAATTTGGCGCTCAGCTAATTAGAGCAATGTTTGTAACCGCCGTGTGCGTCGGCGGCCTACTTTTTTGACTTTTTTGTGACACGGCCGCCAGCCGCTCTGCAAGCCATTTACACCGGGACGTTGCGCGCCTCAATGCCCCAGCGCGCCAACGCTGCATCGTCGCTTACGCGCGCGTCCACCCATTTGGCGGTGCCGCCGATGGTTTCTTTTTTCCAAAAAGGCGCCTGGGTTTTCAAATAGTCCATGAGAAACTCGCAAGCTTTAAAGCTCTCGCCCCGGTGCGCTGAAGTCACGGCCACCATCACAATCTGGTCTAGCGGTGCCAACGTGCCCACGCGGTGCACCACGCGGGCGGTAAATATGCCAAAACGCTGGTGGGCCGCGTCAATCATGGCCTCGATGGCGCTCTCGGTCATGCCGGGGTAGTGCTCTAGCTCCAGCGCGCTGATGCTGACTGCAGCTTGGCCCAGGTTGCGGTCGCGCACAGTGCCGACAAAACTGCACACTGCGCCTACCCGCGCATCGTGCGCGCGCAGTGCAGCTATCTCGTCGCCTACATTAAAGTCGGCAGTTTGAATGGCTACGCGGCTTGCCATGCTAGCCCCCAGTCACCGGTGGGAAAAACGCCACTTCTGCACCTGCAGGCAGCGCGGCCGTGTCGTCTGCCATGGTTTGGTTGACTGCCATGCGCAGGGCAGTACAGGTGGCCAGTGCATCCGCATAGACACCGCCGCGTGCAAGCAGCTCGGCGCGCAGTGCACCCAAGCTAGCGGCTTGGGTGGCCCATGGTTCGCTGGCGTGGCCCAGCGCCTCGCGTACGGAAGCAAAATACTTAAGGGTGATGGTATTCATAAAGCAAAGTTGCCTTTAACTGTGGTGTGTTCAACTGTGATGTCTTTGGTGCGTATACAGGCGCGGCCTGTATATTTAGCCTAACAGCTCTGAGAACGGAATAAAGCGCACGCTATCGCCTGGGGCAATGGTACAGCCTGCCGGGTTGTCTACCAGCCCGTCGGCCCATACGGCCGAGGTCAGCACGCCCGAGCTTTGGTTGGGGTAAATATCAACCGCGCCGCCCTCGTTGCGCCGCACACGCAAAAATTCACGGCGTTTATCGGCTTTAGGCCAATCAAACAGTGCACGGGCCTGTACGCTGTGTACAGCCGTGGCGGCCACACTTTGGCCCTGCAGCACCGCCAGCATAGGCCGTACCAAGAGCAAGAAAGTGACCAAGCTAGACACCGGGTTACCCGGTAGCCCAACAAAATGTGCTGTAGATTTGGCTTGCGCGCCTCGGTCAATGCGGCCATAGGCAAACGGTTTGCCCGGCTTCATGCTGATGCTCCACAGGTCAAGGCTGCCTAGCTGTTGCACGGCGGGTTTAATGTGGTCTTCTTCGCCCACGCTCACGCCGCCGCTGGTCAAAATCAGGTCATGGCTTTGCGCGGCCAGCGCCAGTGCGGCCACGGTGGCGGCCCGGTTGTCGGGCACGATGCCCATGTCGGTTACCTGCACGCCTGCGCGCTGCAACAAAGCGCGTAGAAAAAAGCGGTTGCTGTTGTAGATGCTGCCTGGCCGCATCGCCTCTGGCGCTACAGTGCCGGGCATGACCAGCTCGTCGCCGGTAGAAAACAGGGCCACTTTAGCGCGGCGCAGCACGCTCAGCTCGGCCAAACCTATGCTGGCAGCCAAGCCCAGCGCGGCAGGCGCCAGCAAGGTGCCCGCAGGCAGCACCACGCTGCCCTTGGCGATGTCTTCGCCCGCTTTGCGCACCCACTGGCCTGTGCTGGGCTGGGTGGTGATGCGCACGCTGGCATGGCCTACGCTAGCGTCTACACCCACACCCACATCCACGCAGTCTTCTTGCATCACTACTGCGTCTGCGCCCGGCGGCATGGGCGCGCCGGTAAAAATGCGAGCGGCCTCGCCCGCGTGCAGCGGCTGACCAAACTGCCCGGCTGCAATGCGCTGTGCTACCCGCAGTACAGCGCAAGCGCTGGTGCAGTCGGCGCTGCGCACGGCGTAACCGTCCATTGCGCTGTTGTCAAAGCCTGGCACCTGCAAGTTAGATGTGATGCTGCTGGCCAGCACGCGGCGGTCTGCGTCAAAAGTGGCAACCACTTCAGTGGCGGTCAACGGCTGCACGCCTGCCAGCAGGTCGGCCAAGGCATCGTCGAGTGAGCGCAGCGGAGAAAATTTAGTGGTTGGTGCGGGCATGGCAGTGCTTTGAGTGCTAGGTGAAGTAGCGTCTTTACGTGTGGCGCTCGGCCTGGTAGTCAAACCTGACGGCATTGTCCACCAACCACTGGGCTACCGTTTCGGGGGCGTTGATGTCCAAGATCGGGCGCTGGGTGCCTGTGCGCACTTGGTAGGGCGCATCGGTAGCAATGGCGACGATGAAGTCATCTTGGTCATACAGTGCGGGTTTGCCTTGCGAGGGCCGCCAAACTTCAATTTTAAGCACATCGCTTTCCTTAAAACCCTCGACCAGAACCCAGTCCACACCGCTGCAGAGCTGGGCAATCAAATGGTGCACTTTAAGTTCACCGGGCTTTTCAAATTCGCGCATCAAAGCCAGCCGTTTGCCTGAGGCCACTACCACTTCAAACGCGCCCGCCTCACGGTGGCGAAAGGTGTCTTTGCCGGGGTGGTCAATGTCAAAATTATGGTGCGCGTGCTTAACCACCGATACGCGCAACCCACGGCTTTTAAGCGCCACAATCAGCGCTTCAACCAAGGTTGTTTTACCTGCGCCCGAAAAACCTGCAAAACCTACTACATTCATGTCAATGTGCTGCGGTAAAAGATGAGGGCAGTCAAGGTAGCTGTGCTAACCACACTTAATTTGGTACTGCCTATCGAACACTATTAATTTAATGGCTGCTTGTGCAGCATTTCCTTGGGCGAGAGCCCTAAAACTTGGGTAAATTAAGCTAAAAGCGTACTATCAAGAAGCCTGAACAATAATTGCTTTTGTTCAATTATAGGCTGTGGCCCAAAGAAAAACTGCATAAGCAGCTATTTAAAGTATAGCAAATCTATTACACCAAGGCGTGCCAAAAACATGGGTAAAACCCAAATTTTGCATAGGCACCTGTGGGAGGTCAGCAGCAGGGGCAAAAAATCCAAATTCCGGGCTATAATATTAGGCTTATGTTCCTCAATAGCTCAGTTGGTAGAGCGCCGGACTGTTAATCCGTAGGTCCCTGGTTCGAGTCCAGGTTGAGGAGCCAAAAAATTGAGCCAAAAAATTGAGCCAAAAATCAAAAAGCCGCTATGAAAATAGCGGCTTTTTCATCGCCTTATTTGGGTAATCTTCACCCAGTATTGCTACAATATGTGCATGACATTTACCGCAAGCATGCCCTACTTCATTTGCACCGAACCGCTCACGTTCACCACCACGCTGCTGCGTCCTGCCTCTATCGGCACAGGCGCGTCGGCAGACATCGACTTGGTTGAGCGAATCCCCTCCATGTTGCCACGGTGCATGTAGCCTTGGTCGTTGGCGTTGACGGCCACGTCGCGCAGCGTGTAGCTGCTAAAGCCAAAGTTCTTGCTGATTTCGCTGGCTTTGGCTTTAAAGCGGTCAATCGCCACCACCTGCGCTTCGGCCTCGGCCTTGGCGCGCGCCTCGCGCGACAGGGCAAAACTGACCTGTCCTAAGCTTAAAGTGCTGATTTTTCCTGCCGTGCTGCTGATACGGGCAAAGTCGCGGCCTTCTAAAATAAGCTCAGTGGTGCCCTGCCAGCCACTGATCTTGCCGTCGCGGGTATAGCGCGGCGACATGCTAAAACCGCCTGTGCGCACATCCAGTTGGCCCGCTTGGGCTACTTTTTTAGCTTCGGTCAGCGCAGTGTCCAGGGCCCCCTTTAAAAGAGTTTGCACCGCTGTAGCGTCTGTACCGTCTTTGCTAGTGGTCATAGAAATCAGCAGCAAATCCTGCTGCACTTCTACGGTGCCGCTGGCTTGCAGCGAAAGCCAGTTTACCGCTACATTAAGCCGGTTATCTTGTGCAAAAGCGGCTCCCGCCCAAGCAAATGCTGCATAAGCAGCTATTATTTTGATACTTCTGATATCAGGGTACACATTAAATTCCTTAGAGCTTGGGCCGCGCGGTAAAAAGCGTGATGGCGGCATGTTGTCGGCCTGCTGGCGCTAGCTTAGCCTAACTACAAGACGATTCGCACTAACTAAAAAGCTCCATTACACAGCTTTACCCAGCGTGTTGGGGGTGAAAAAAGTGTAACAGAGTGTCGTAACCCCATGATTTAATTAGGTTTTCTTAAAAAAGTGCGGTACAAACGGGCTCTGTTACATATTTAAAGAGAGGTTTTTCTCATGACACAAACTGCAAAACAAGCTGACCGTATCTTGGTGGTGGATGACGATGCCCGCATTCGTGATCTGCTGCGCCGCTACTTGGCGCAAGAAGGCTTTGAAGTGATCGTGGCCGAAGACGGTAAGGCGCTCACCCGCATTATGATGCGCGACCCGATCGATTTGATCATTCTGGACCTGATGATGCCCGGCGAGGACGGCCTGTCAATTTGCCGCCGCCTGCGCGCAGCCGGTGACCGCACCCCTATCATCATGCTGACCGCCAAAGGCGAGGATGTAGATCGCATTGTGGGCCTTGAAGTTGGTGCGGACGACTACCTGGGCAAGCCGTTTAACCCACGCGAGCTGCTGGCCCGCGTGCACGCCGTGCTACGCCGCCGCCCTGCCCACGAGGCACCCGGTGCACCGTCTACCGACAACGAAACGATTACTTTTGGCCCGTTTGACTTTGACATGGGCCAGCGCACCCTGCGCAAAAACGGCGAAGAAATGCCGCTCACTACCGGTGAATTTGCCATGTTGAAAGCCTTGGTGCGCCACCCACGCCAGCCGCTGTCGCGTGAAAAACTGGCCCAACTGGCCCGTGGCCGCGAGTTTGAGCCGTTTGACCGCAGTTTGGACGTGCAAGTCTCGCGTCTGCGTAAAATGGTGGAAGCTGATGTGGCTGCACCGCGCTACATTCAAACCGTGTGGGGCGTAGGCTATGTGTTTGTGCCGGACGGCAAAAGTTAATGCGCGACTAAGAACGATAGTTTGGCCTCCAGCACAACGAGCACACCTGGCGTGTGCTCGTTGTGTTTTTTGTGATGTTCGTAAATTGCTTACCGTATGGCTACCCTGCAAGCATCAAAAAATATTCCGCTAGAAACTGCCCCGGCGCCCCTGGAAATGCGCCAAGCCGTGGTGCGCCGAGTGCGCCTGAGCCTGTTTTGGCGCACCTTTTTTCTGCTGGCTCTGCTGCTTATTGGCAGCGCAGCCGCGTGGCTGCAAACTTTCAGGGTGATAGAAAGCGCCCCCCAGGCAACACAGAACGCCCAGCAAATTGCATCGCTTGTTAACCTCAGCCGGGCCGCTTTAGTGCATGCCGATGCCATAGCCCGGGTATCGCTTATCAAGCAGCTGGCCGAGCTGGAAGGCGTGCGCGTGCTGCCCAGGCAGCCGAACGACAAGCTGGTCAGTTTTGATGGCAATGCGCAAACCGTTCGCGTTACCCAAGAGCTGCGCGCACGGCTGGGCAAAGACACTTTGCTGGCCCGAGAGGTCAATGGTGAGCCAGGGCTGTGGGTGGGCTTTGTGATTGATGGCGACGCTTTTTGGCTGCTGACCGATTTAGCGCGTATCTTGCCCGTAGCGGGCAAAACATGGCTGATTTGGCTGTTGATTGCGGCTGTCTTGTCACTGGCGGGCGCAGCCGTGATTGCGCGGCTGATCAACCGTCCGCTCAAAGCGCTGAGCTTTGCAGCCAGCCGCGTGAAAGACGGTAACTTTGCCGCCAGCCGCTTAGACGAACGCGCCATGACCAGCGAGATACGCGAAGTGAACGTGGGCTTTAACCGCATGGCCCAGCAGCTGGCCAAAATAGAGCAAGACCGTGCTGTCATGCTGGCCGGTATA
Organism: Polaromonas sp.; assembly: GCA_043721235.1. Lineage (GTDB taxonomy): Bacteria > Pseudomonadota > Gammaproteobacteria > Burkholderiales > Burkholderiaceae_C > JAAFIP01. The sequence continues at coordinate 21,263 of JAYSRE010000212.1, forward strand.
TCGCACGACCTGCGCACGCCGCTGGCGCGCCTGCGGCTAGAGACTGAAATGAGCGTGGCCGACCTGTCGGCGCGCGCCCACATGGCCGCCGACATAGAGCAGCTAGACAGCATCATTGACAAGTTCTTGGACTACGCCCGGCCCGACCAAACCCGCTTGCAGCCCGTGTGCTTAAACGATGTGCTGGAGGCCAGCGTGTTTGCAGTGCATGACAGCGGCGATATGCGCATTAACATGAACATAGCCCCCGAGGTGTACGTGATGGCCGAAGAAATAGAGCTGTCGCGGGTGATGGCCAACCTGATTGAAAACGCCCGCAAATACGGAAAATCTGCCCATATTAACGTGACCAAACTGGACATTGAAGTGCGGGTAAAAGACGACTGGGTGCTGCTTAAAGTGCGTGACCACGGCCCCGGTGTGAGCGAGGAGATCTTAAAGCACCTGACCCAGCCGTTTTTCCGCGGTGACGCTGCCCGTACCGAGGCCACTGGGGCGGGCCTGGGGCTGGCCATTGTAGAAAAAACCGTGCAGCGCATGGGCGGCATGTTTGCACTGTCTAACACTGCCTCGGGCGGGCTGGCAGCGCACATAAAGCTGCGCGCTGCCAAGCCCATGCCGGGCGGTTATTAACTGTTTTTGCACTGCCCATGGGCACATCAAAACGTATAGCCATGGCAACGAGGCAAGCTGGGTGCTCTTATAATCTGGGCAGCAGCGCGGGTGTCGTTCAATGGCAGGACTCTTGCTTCCCAAGCAAATAACGTGGGTTCGATTCCCATCACCCGCTCCAGCAGTTTAAATATCAGTAGCTATACTAATAATAGCTAACTATGCAGCATTTCCTTGGGAGACAGGCCTATTTGTTATAAAACTAGCCTTTGGCTGCTTGCCACTGGGCCATCCAGTCGGCCAAGGCGCGTTCGTTCTCGTTGCCCTGTGCGTACTGTGCGTGCATGGCGGCATAAGCCTCAGGGCGGTGCTGGTTAAGCTTGAGTTTGCATTCCAGCTTGGTTACCGTGAGCTCAAAAGCCACTATGCCGGCCAGCATTTTGTGTTGGTACTCTTGGCCCAAACCCTGCCACTGCAGGGCATACGGCGGTTCGTGGTCGCCAATGAGCTTTTTCAGCAGCGCGTCTTTCTCTAAAGCCGTCTCCATGGTGCGGGCTGTAACCACGCAGTGCACGGCCAGGTAGTTCCAGGTGGGCACGCGGGCCAGGTCGGGGTACACGCTGGGCGACATGTAGGCGTGCGGCCCCATGAAGGTGACCACTGCTTGCGGCCGCGCAACCAGGTAGCGCCAGTGCGGGTTAGGCTTGGCGCAGTGGCCCAGAATACGCAGATTCTCAGGGGTGGAAGCAGCATCCACATGCAGCGGCAGGTGGGTCACAAAAGGCAAACCATCGTCATCGTTCGATATAAGCGATGCAAACGGGTAGGCGCGCATGAGTTGCACAGCCTGCGCGCTGTCCTTGGCATTAAATTGAGGCGGTAGGTACATGGTGAGAGCGGCTTTTAGCGCAGCACAGACGTGATGCCTGCGCCTTCGGCCAAACGGCCCATCACAATTTCAAGCAGCTTTTCGGGCTCTTGGGTTTGGTGCTCCGCTCTTAGGCGCAAGCCTGCGCTGGTGATTTCTAGCTTTTGGGTAAAGTTAATACCCGCTAGAGGTTGAGAGCCAGGTTCTTGCAAAAAGGTGGCTATTTGTTCGCGCAGCAGACTTTTGTCGCGTGCAGCAAACATCGCGCAGGCGCGCCCACCGGGCAGCAAGCACAGCACTGCATTGGCGGGCAGGCGCTGGCGAATAAACTGCGCTACCAGCATCACTTGCAGCTGCAGTGCGCCCTCGCCCACGCTGAGCATGAAGTCTGGCATGTTGTGAATACGAATGCCGCACAGCGCAGCGTGCACACTGCCTGTAGCCACGTCGCGCAGGGTGCGCTTAATCAGCTCGCAAAAGCCGCGCTCGCTCCAGCAGCCTGTAGCAGGGTCTAGCAACTGTTTGCGTTCTGCGCGGCTGGACTCGGCCATGAGCGCTTTTTGGCTGTCTGTCATGGCATTCACGCGCAGCTCAGACTCCACCATATGGGCCAAGTCGGCCAGTATCTCCAGGTCTTCTGCCGCGTAGGTGCGCGGCATGGTGTCTAGCACGCACAGGGTGCCTACGCGCAGGCCCGGCGCCAGCTCTAGCGGCCAGCCGCAGTAGGAGCGGATGTAGGGCGGGCCAATGACCAGAGGATTATGGGCAAAACGCGGGTCAAGGTAAGTGTCTTGCACTTTAAACACTTCGCTGGCCACAATGGCGTGGCCACAAAATGAGATATTGCGCGCGGTCTCAGACACCGTCAGCCCTTGGGCTGAACGAAACCACTGCACATCGTCTTCAACAATAGAGATTAAAACAATGGGAACATGCAGCATGCGCTGGGCCATGCGGGTGATGCGGTCAAACCGCTCCTCGCGCGGCACATAGGCGCACATGGCTGATCGCAGCGCTGACAACCGCTCGGCTTCGTTGTCAGCAACAGGGGCAATTTTGTAATCCATAGGGCAAGGCTAAGGTCTAAAAAAAGCGCCAGCCGAGCACCCCAAACTACAAGGGTGCACCGGCCAGCGTGGGCAGGCCCAGCTTTGGAGCTTAAAGCACGTTCAAAGTAACATCGATATTGCCACGGGTCGCGTTAGAGTACGGGCAAACCACATGGGCTTTGTTAACCAGGTCCAGGGCGGCAGCGCGGTCCATACCGGGAATGCTGATGTCGAGTTTAACTTCGATGCCGAAACCATTGGGGATTTGGCCAATGCCGACTGCACCAGAGACTTTGGTGTCGGCGGGCACCGTGATTTTGGCTTGGCCTGCTACAAACTTCATGGCCCCTAGAAAGCAGGCGCTGTAGCCCGCTGCAAACAGTTGCTCAGGGTTGACAGCGCCGCCTGCGCCGCCCATTTCTTTGGGCACACCCAGTTTGACGTCCAGCAAGCCGTCGCTGCTGGTGGCATGGCCATCACGGCCTCCGGTGGCTGATGCGTGGGCGGTGTAGATAACTTTTTCGACTGACATGGTGGTTCCTTTTAAGGTGGGTTGGTAAACAGGGAGAGAAACTTAATGCTATTTATTATATAGCTAACTATTGAGTATTTCCTTGGGCGATAGCACTGAAATTATGTAATACTAAGAAGTTATAGGTGGATTAGCAGACGCTGCAAGCCCATGCGCATTGCTGATGTCAAACGCACGCTGGCGGTTTTTGTCATTCCACGACTGGCCTATCCAGCGGCGCATAAGCCCGTCTGCAGTGCGCACATAAATAAGGTTGTACAGCAACTGCCCCAAGTGCGCAGGGGTGCGCGGAAAGGCCCGAAGTGTCATGGAAAAGCACATCTCATCGTACACCACGTAGTGCCAAAAGCCAGGCGGTATATACAGCGCGTCGCCATGCTGCAGTTCGGCCATATAACCCCACGCATGCTGTAGTGCGGGAAAGGTTTGGTAATCAGGCTGGTCTAGATCAATCTCAAACAGCGCACTGAAAGAGTAAGGTACGTGGTACAAATATTTGCTTTGTTCGGGGCTAAACAGGTAAACGCGTTTTTTGCCGCCAAAGTGGCATAGCAGCAGGTCAGCCCAGTCAATGTCAAAGTGCATTTGCACCTTGGCCCCTTTGCCACCAAAAAACAGCACAGGCAGTTTTTTAAACAGGTGCAGGCCCATGCGGGGGAATGTAAAGTCTTTCATCAAATCGGGGGCTTGCTGCAAGATGTTGTAAAAAAACATGCGCAACTTGGTGTTGCCTTGCGCCAGTTCGGCCACAAATTGCCGAAAAGTCATTTGTGCCACCAGGGCGTGCTGGTGTTTATGCCCTTTGGCCTCGGCCCCGCCGTACAGCGGCACCACTTTGTCACCCACCACACTGCATAAATAGTCTACCGTCCATTTGCTGCGGGCGGGCCAGTCGCGTGAGATGTTCTCCATGATGACGGGCTGGTTGCGGGACTTGTACTGGGCCAAAAAATCTTTCGGGCTAATGCTGCCTGTTCGCGCAACCGGGTCAATATGCATGGAATTGCCTTAGTTTTTTGTGGTCCGCTGGGCGGATATTGGCTGTTATTTTAGAGGGGATTCTTTACATGGGCCGTTTTACAGCTCAAGTTTTTAGTTACTTGCCCTATCGCCCAAGGAAATGCTGCATAAGCAGCTATAGAATTAATAGTAAGCAGTACGCCTTAAAGTCCGCGCCACTTGGCCGCATACGCCACCGCCACCGTGTACGTAGCCTGCTGCACGCGCAGCGTGGTGCCCATGTCGGTGCCGTAGCCGCCGCCCATGGCAAAGGCCAACGGAATGCGCCGCTGCCAACACCAGTGCATCACCCTGCGGTCGCGCGCCTCCAGGCCGTCGTAGCTGAGTTTGAGCCGCCCTAGCCTGTCTCCCTCATGCGGGTCAGCGCCGGCCAGGTACAGCACCAGGCCGGGGGTAAAACGGCGCTCTAGCTCGTCTAGGGCATGGTCTAGTGCTTGCAGGTATTCGTCGTCTTGGCAGCCGTCGGGCAGGTTGATGTCCAGACTACTGGCTTCTTTGCGAAAGGGGAAGTTTTTGGCACCGTGCATCGACAGCGTAAATACGCTGGCATCGCCCGTAAAAATGCTGGCCGTGCCGTTGCCTTGGTGCACGTCCAGGTCAATGATGGCCACCTGCAGTGGCGTGCGGTGCGCGCCCAAATGGCGCTGGCGGGCCCATTCGGCTTGCATCAGGCGGGCAGTCACGGCAAAGTCGTTAAACACGCAAAACCCGCCACCCTTGTGGGCGTAGCTGTGGTGTGTACCGCCTGCCAGATTGGCCGCCAAACCTTCAGGTTGGGCTGTTTGCCTATGCGCTTCTTGCAGGGGCAGCCCCATGCTGGCGCGCGCCGCTTGCACGCTGGCCCCTACGGATCTTCTGGCTCTTTCGGCCATCGCCGGGCTCCATGGAAAGCCGATCTCGCGCATCAGTACTGGGTCGATGCTGCCTTGGCCAATGCCTTTTATGTAGGCCGGGGTATGGCACAGCGCCAGTTGGCCGTCGGTAGCTGCGGGGGCTTCGTGCAGCTCTACTGCGGGCAGGTGCTGGCTTAGCCAGTCACGCAGCAGACGGTATTTGCCCATGGGGAAACGGTGGCCCTCGGGCAAGGGCAGTACAAACTGGTCGGCGTAGTAGGCTTTCAAATGGGGGCTTCAACTGTGGGTTTTTAGACTGGGTAGCGTCTGGGGCTGCGCTTTTAAACGTAGCAAATTTAATACTCGCCATTGTGACGCGGCCATGTCTGCCTCTGTGATCTAGGGTTTTGCATCTAAACAGATCATTTTGCTGCACCGCAACAAAAAATCACTTGCAATATTGCGGGATTACCCTATACTACAATTCATGCTGCACTGCAACATGTTCAACACAAAAGCTTAAACGCAGCAGAGTTTGCCCGCCCTCAACTTTAAATTTATTGGAGATTATTATGCTAACCGTAGAACAAATCATGTCCGCACAAAAAGCCAACGTAGAGACCCTGTTTGGCCTGACCCACAAAGCCTTTGCTGGCGTCGAAAAACTGATGGAACTGAACATCACAGCATCTAAGGCTGCGTTGGCCGAGGCATCTGACAATGCCAAAGCTACTATGAGCGTAAAAGACGCCCAAGAGCTGTTGGCCCTGCAAGCCGGCCTGTTCCAGCCATTGGCCGAGAAGACCGCTTCCTACAGCCGCCACCTCTACGACATCGCCAGCAGCACCGGTGCTGAATTCACCAGCGCATTTGAAGCCCAAACCGCTGAAGGCCAAAAGAAGTTCATGTCTTTGATCGATACCGCTGCCAAGAACGCACCGGCGGGTTCTGAGACCATGGTCGCTGTAATGAAAAGCAGCGTAAGCGCCGCTACCAATGCTTTTGAGCAAGTGCAAAAAGCCGTCAAGCAAGCTACTGAAATGGCCGAGCAAAACTTAAACGCTGTGTCTGCTACTGCAGTTAACACCGCTAAAGCTGCCAGCAAGAAGCGTTAATTTGAGTTTTTAGAGTGCACTCCCTGTTTACGGTGTCAGCCCACTGGCTACACTGTGCGTTGTGGATGCATGTAAGGTTGTCTCCTCGGGTCCTCTAGCTACCGCCGCGGTAGCGGGAACCCAGTTCAAAGCCAAGTCGCAAGACTTGGCTTTTTTTTGCGTCGCACACAGCAGGCACACCAGCTTGTAGACGCTCTGGCGACACAACCCAAGGACATACTGCACGCAAGCTATTGAATTTGCAGCCATATGTAGCCTCTTACCCAAGCTCGGTGTAGCACGAGACTGCATAATGTAAACATGCAATAGCTTTGGCGTCTGCTAGCAGTTAAATGTCCCCACCTCACACCCCACACACCTCTCAGCCCTCTCAGCACACCCACACCATCGGTTCAGCATGGAAGCTGCGCACCATACTGGTGTGCAGTTTGCTGGTTTTTGCGCTGTTGCCCGCAGGCTTGGTAGGCGGGTTGATGTACACCAGTACACTGCAAAACGTAGACAAACTGTCTAATAAAATTATCAGTGACGTAGCCTACCGCGTGCAGCTGGACACAGAAAACCATTTGCTGCAGGCGCATTCATTGCTCAACGGCTTGCTCAACCCAGAGCCTACAGCCGAGCAAAACCAGCAAGTACAGGCGCTGATGGCTGCACCACAAAGTTTTGAGTCGCTGGCTTTTTCGCTCACCCGTATGCTGCCCGATGTGTCGTTTTTATACTTTGGCACAGCGCAAGGCGACTTTTATGGCGTGCAGCAAATTGCAGGCATTACCGCCGACAGCGTAAAGGTGCATACCAAACCCGCCGATGCGCCAGGCCGACGCTACTTCAATGCAAAGCAAGCGTTAGACCGCAGCCAGGAGCTGCCGCCCGAGACACAAGCTTTTGACCCGCGCCAGCGCCCTTGGTACCAAGCTGCGTTAGGTCAAAAAAAGCGCACTTTCACTACGGTGTACCCATCAGCATCCACTGGCCAGCTTTTGATCACCCTCGCCCAACCCGTTTACGGCTCCCAGGGCGATATGCTAGGCGTAGTGGGCGCAGATTTATTTTTAAAATCGCTCACGCAGCGCCTGCAAGAGCAAAAAATCAGTGCCAACGGCGTGGCCATGCTGATCGACGAGCAAGGCTATTTGGTGGCCACATCCACACCGGAGGACTTGTTCAAATCGGTGGACAACAAACTGGTTCGGCTCAAACCTAACCAAAGCGCCAACGCCACCATGCGCCAAGCCTACGCGGCCTTAGAGGCGTTGCAGTCAGAAAAATCTGCCGCACCGGCCGATGAGAGCTTAGCACTGCACAACCGCCTGAACACGGCGCAAAACGGTAAATTGATTGCGGCAGTGCGGCCTTTTGGCGCATCACAAGGTTTGAAGTGGACCATGCTGGTAGCGGCCCCTGACGAAGACTTTGCGGGTGAGACGCGCAAGTCGATTCAGCAGTCGGTGTATGTCACTTTGGCGGTACTCATCTTAGGTGCCATAGCCGCCACTTTGTTTGCCTACAGCCTGAGCCGCCGTTTTGCCCGCCTTACGCAAGCGGCTGCCGAGCTGGGCCAAGGCGAGGTGCCCCAGGTACAGCGCAGCGCCAAAATAGCCGAAGTGCGCACGCTGTCGGTAGCCATGCACAGCAGCGCATTGGAGATCGTGTCAAAACGCTTAAAAATTGAACAACAAGCCACGGCACTGCGCGATGCTAACGAGCATTTGGAAGAACGGGTTGCGCAGCGCACCCGCGAACTAGAGGCCTCGCGCGAAGAGGCGCTGTCAGCCGCACGTGCCAAAGCGTCTTTTTTGGCCACCATGAGCCACGAGATTCGCACCCCGCTCAACGGTGTAGTGGGCATGACCGCCCTGCTCTCAGACACTTGCCTTAGCCACGAACAAAAAGACTACGTTCAAACCATGCGTGTCTCTAGCGACCAGCTGCTGGGTGTCATCAACGATATATTAGATTTTTCTAAAATTGAATCCGGCAAGCTAGAGCTGGAAAACGTCCCCCTGAACTTGCTTACCACCATCGAAGAGGCCTGCGACATGGCCTCCAGCCGGGCGCGTGAGAAAAATTTGCCCTTGCTGATTGATGTAGGCCATTCGGTACCCGAGTGGGTGCGCGGTGATGTGACGCGGCTGCGCCAAGTGCTGCTGAACTTTATCAACAACGCTATTAAATTTACCGACCAAGGCAAGATTGTCATCAGCGTAAAACTGCTAGAAGACTTTGCAGTGGGCCAGAGCGCGTTGCTGGAGTTTTGCGTCAAAGACACCGGCATTGGCATACCTGCAGACCGGCAAGCCGCTTTGTTCGAGTCGTTCACGCAGGTAGACGCATCCACAGCACGGCGCTACGGCGGTACGGGCTTGGGCCTGGCCATTTGCAAGCGCTTGGCCCACACCATGGGCGGTGAAGTGGGCTTAGAGTCTGCGCCTGGCCAAGGCTCCAGCTTTTGGTTTACTGCGCGCTTGGGCTATTCCGATGCGATAGAGCCATCGGACGCATCGAGTTTTCACATGGTCAGCTTAAGCGGCCTGCGCGCGGTGCTAATTGACGACACAGCGCTTAACCTGCGTATATTAAACAAACACACCGAACGTTGGGGTGTGCAAACAGTGCAGTTTGAGCGTGCCCAGCTGGCACTGGACTGGCTGGCTGTCAATAAAGTGGACATTGTGCTGACCGATATGCACATGCCCGATATGGATGGCCTTGCCCTAGCGCGCAGCGTGCGCCTTAGCCAGCCTGATGCACGCATTGTGCTGCTCACCTCTGGCATGGCGCCTGGCGGAGATACTGCACGAGCGTTTGATGCCGTTTTGCTTAAGCCTTACCGGCCAGCGCAATTGTTTAACGCCTTGGCTGGCACCAGCGCGTCAGAGCTGGGCACAGGGGTGGCCAGAGTCGCACCTGTAGCAGTGCAAAAACACCAGCGCATCTTGGTGGTTGATGACAACGCCATCAACCTCAAAGTAGCCATGGCCATGCTGACCAAGCTGGGCTACCAAGGCACTACAGCGTCTGACGGGCAAGAGGCCGTAACAGCCATGGCCCAGGTGATGGCCAGCCAAGACCGTGCGCAGCAGTTTGCCGCTATCTTGATGGATGCCAATATGCCTGTGATGGACGGCTACGCAGCCACACGCCAGCTGCTGGCCCAGTACGGCGGTGCAACACCGCCCATCATTGCGTTGACCGCCTCGGCCATGGAAGAAGACCGCCAACGCTGTATGCTGGCCGGCATGCAAGGCTTTTTGCCAAAGCCGCTGCGTATTGATGAGCTTGCTAGCGTGTTGGCCAACCTGATCACCCGCGTGCCCATAACCGCAGCTAACACCGTAACTTCCAGCGCACCAATTAACGTGGTGCAAACGCGCAACCCAAGTGCGCCAGACATGACATACACACCAGACATGACACCTGTGCCCGATGCACCCTCCCACATGGACTGGACACAGCTGGCGCAGTTCAAAGCCATTGACGATGACCAGCTAAGCCTTACACACAGCGTGGTTGCGCTTTTTATAGCCGACGCACCAGAGCGCATGCAAGCAATACAGCATGCGCTAAGCACAGGTAATACCGCAGCTTTGTCGCTGGCGGCCCATGCCCTCAAAGGCTCTGCTGCCAACATCGGTGCTAAAAATGTTGCGAAGGCCTGCCACAGCCTAGAGCAGCTGTGCGCACAAGGTATGTCTATGCCCGATGCTGCTGCGCTGGTGCAAGACATTGCCGCTGCACTAGGGCCTACTCTGGAAGAGCTGAGCTTGTTTTAAGCTACAACCCAGCTTTGACACTGGCCACCAGTTGGTCTAGCGCTGTGCCCCAGCCACCCTCAAATCCCATGGCGGCGTGCTGGTTGCAACCCGCTTCGTCAGCGTGGATTACTGTGGCTGTGTAGCGTGTGCCACCTGCGTGGTCTGCCAGTTCGATGATGGCAGTAAATTTAAAGTCTGCTTGTGCATCACCGCAGCTGGGGCTGGACGCACTGGGGCGAAACCCCGGCAGCAGTGCGTTAGTCCACACCAGCTTTTGGTTAGGGATAACTTCTACATAGCAACCCAGATTAGGAAATTTTTGCCCCTCGGGCGACTGCATGGTGGTGCGAAAAATACCGCCGGGGCGCAGGTCAATTTCTGCTTCAATGGTCTTCCACGGCAGTGGGCAAAACCAGGGCATCAACAGCGCGGGTTCGGTCCAAGCGCGCCAAATACGCTCTTTAGGCACGTCCACCATGCGCTGAAAAGTCAGGTCAAGCTTGGCATCGAATGACAGCGTGTGCATCGTCAATGTCCTTTGTGTTTTATAGAATCTTGGTATTGGTAATAAATCAAGATTTTTAATGGGCTGAAACCGGCTTAAACTACTATGAGTTTTGGCTATAACTATACTAGGAATCACCATATGGCATACCAACCCCAAGGGGCGGGCGGCACGCAAGGCGGCTCGATGACTTTTTTTGTGGGCTTGATTATGGCCTGCGCGGGCTTTTATTTGCTGCTGGACAATATTGTGGTGACGCAAGGTTTTAGTTTTGGCTATGCGCTGTACCGCATTAACTACGGTGGTGGTTGGAATGTGACCGGAGGTGGCTTGCTGATACCCTTCATTTTGGGTGTGGGTTGGATTTTTTACAATGCCCGCGCGCCTTGGGGCTGGATCTTGGCCGGTGGCTCCCTGAGCGCAATTTTCATTGGCGTGCTGATGAGCTTGAGCATCAGCATCCGCACCATGTCGCTGCTCAACCTGATTATCATTCTGGTTTTAGCTTTCGGTGGACTGGGACTTTTTATACGCTCTTTGCGTAAATCTTAAACCTGTAAGCACGCTGCACTACTAGCTGATTGATATTACTTTATATCGGCTAGTAGTGGGCTTTAGTGGGCTTTAGGCTTCTGGCCCAAGGAAATGCTGCACGGACAGCTATGTATTTAATAGCTCTTCGCATGCACCTCTGGGGCTTAAATCTTCTCTGCCAACTGCTCCAAAATAGCCGGGTTCTCCAGCGTGCTGATGTCTTGCGTAATCGCCTCACCTTTGGCAATGCTGCGCAGCAAGCGGCGCATGATTTTGCCGCTGCGGGTTTTGGGCAGGTTGTCACCAAAGCGGATGTCTTTGGGTTTGGCAATGGGGCCGATTTCTTTGGCTACCCAGGCGCGTAGCTCGTTAGCGATTTGCTTGGCTTCTTCGCCTGTGGGGCGGCTGCGCTTTAGCACCACAAAAGCGCTGATGGCTTCGCCTGTGAGGTCGTCTGGGCGACCAACCACGGCAGCCTCGGCTACCAAATGGCTGCAGCTTACCAAGGCTGATTCAATTTCCATCGTGCCCAGGCGGTGGCCTGACACATTGAGCACATCGTCAATACGGCCTGTGATGCGGAAGTAGCCACGGTCTGCTGACCTGACTGCGCCGTCGCCCGCTAGATAGATAGTACCGCCCATCTCGGGCGGAAAGTACGCTTTTTTAAATCGCTCCGGGTCACCCCAAATGGTGCGAATCATCGACGGCCAAGGGCGCTTGACCACCAGCATGCCGCCCGAGCCGTTGGGCACATCGCCACCTACCTCGTCCACAATCGCGGCCATGATGCCAGGCAGTGGCAAGGTGCAGCTTCCGGGCACCAGCGGTGTCGCACCGGGCAGCGGGGTAATCATGTGGCCACCGGTCTCGGTCTGCCAGAAGGTGTCCACTATCGGGCAACGCTCGCCGCCCACATGCTTGTGGTACCACATCCAAGCCTCGGGGTTGATAGGCTCGCCCACGCTGCCTAAAATGCGCAGACTCGTCAGATCGCTGCGCGCAGGATGCACTTTTTCGTCGCCTTCAGCGGCTTTGATCAATGAACGAATCGCAGTGGGTGCGGTATAGAAAATCGTGCACTTGTGCTTTTCAATCATCTGCCAGAAGCGGCCTGCGTTAGGGTATGTAGGCACGCCTTCAAAGATGATTTGTGTAGCGCCAGCGGCCAATGGTCCATACGCGACGTAGGTGTGGCCCGTAATCCAGCCGATGTCAGCCGTGCACCAGAAGATGTCAGATGCACGCAGGTCGAATGTCCAGTCCATCGTCAGCTTTGCCCACAGCAAATAGCCTGCGGTGCTGTGCTGCACGCCCTTGGGCTTGCCGGTAGAGCCTGATGTGTACAAGATGAACAGCGGGTGCTCCGCGCCCACCATCTCAGGGGCGCACACCTCGCTTTGGCCTTTGAGGGCATCGGCAAAAGTAATATCGCGGCCCGCCACCATGTTGCAGGCGGTTTGCGTGCGCTGCATGACGAATACCGTTTTAATGCTCTCGCAGCCGCCTAGCGCCAAGCCTTCGTCAACTATGGCTTTGAGGGGCAGCTCTTTGCCGCCGCGCATTTGAAAATTAGACGTGATCACCGCCGCCGCACCTGCGTCAATAATGCGTTCTTGCAGGCTCTTGGCGCTAAAGCCGCCAAACACTACGCTGTGCGTTGCGCCAATGCGTGCGCAGGCTTGCATGGCCACCACGCCGTCAGTCGTCATGGGCATATAGATCAATACGCGGTCGCCTTTTTTAATGCCTTTGGCTTTTAAGGCATTGGCAAACTGGCTAACTTTGGCGAGTAGTTCTTTGTAAGTGATTTTGGTCACAGTGCCGTCGTCGGCTTCAAAAATGATGGCGGTTTTGTTCTCTACATCGGTGCCAATATGTTTGTCTAGGCAGTTGGCCGACGCGTTCAATGTCCCGTCATCAAACCATTTATAAAATGGTGCATTGCTCTCGTCTAGCGTTTGGGTAAACGGCTTGGCCCAGTGCAGGTTAGCCCTGGCCAGCTTAGCCCAGTAGCCTTCAAAATCGTCGGCAGCTTCTTTACACAGAGTGTCGTATTGCGCCATGCTGGCAATGCGTGCACCCGCTGATGCGGCGGCAGAAGGAGGGAAAACGCGGTTTTCAACCAATACAGATTCGATAGCGGTGCTCATACCTGTGTCTCCAAAGCTAGGATTTAAAATTTTGATGCGAATAAGTTTGATAATGTGAATGTTTGCTCTTACAAGGCACTGACTTACAGCCGAGTTGGCAAATTACTTGCACAAATTACTTGCACATATTAGCTGTCATTCTTGCCCACTACAATCCAAACAGCGGGTGGCTACCTTAACCATCTGCGGCCCACAGCACGTGCTGATTTCACCCTATACCCACCTATTTTCATGTCCAAACCTAGCCCTCGAATCCCCAAAGCACGCCGCCCGATGAACGCACTTTCGGGACTGATTTTCGGTAGCCGCTGGCTGCAAATGCCCCTGTATTTGGGCCTAATATTGGCGCAAGCAGTGTATGTTTTTCACTTTGGCGTAGAGCTATACCACCTGATTGGCGCTGCATTTGGCAGCCAAGCTGATATCGACGTACTGGTGAAAAGCAGTGGCTACGTGTCTGAGGTCAAGATTACTGGGCTCAATGAGACCGTCATCATGCTGGTGGTGCTGGCTTTGATCGACGTGGTGATGATTTCCAATCTGCTGATCATGGTGATTGTGGGCGGGTATGAAACCTTTGTAAGCCGCATGAATCTGGAAGACCACCCTGACCAGCCCGAATGGCTAAGCCATGTGAACGCCAGTGTGCTCAAGGTCAAGCTGGCCACGGCCATCATTGGCATTTCGTCAATCCACCTGCTTAAAACCTTTATCAACGCCAATAACTACACCGAAAAAGTGCTGATGTACCAAACCATCATCCACATCGTGTTTTTGCTCAGCGCCATGGCCATTGCTTACACCGATAAGCTAATGTCACACAGCGAACACGAAGCCAAGAAGGTTGATGGCCGCGCCAATAATGACTAATTGAACGGACCAGGACGAACGATTGAAGATAAACAATTAAAGAAGAGATAAGCCATGACCACCATCAAAGCCACCGACCTGGTTGAGACGATTTCTGCCGCGCTGCAATTCATCAGCTACTACCACCCTGCTGACTACATTGCCCACTTGGCCCGCGCCTACGAACGCGAGCAAGGCCCTGCTGCCAAAGATGCCATTGCGCAAATCCTCACCAACAGCCGCATGAGCGCCACGGGCCACCGGCCCATTTGCCAAGATACGGGCATAGTCAACGTATTTTTAAAAATCGGCATGGACGTGCGATTTGAAGGCTGCGCTGCATTTGGCCTAAACGGTCAAGAGGGCGCGTTAGACGACGTGGTCAACGAAGGTGTGCGCCGTGGCTACAACCACCCTGACAACACACTGCGCGCGTCCATCGTGGCCGACCCGCAGTTTGACCGTAAAAATACGCGTGACAACACACCCGCGGTGATTCACATTGAACTGGTGCCAGGCAACAAGTTAGACATCATGGTCGCCGCCAAAGGCGGCGGCAGTGAGAACAAAAGCAAGCTTGTTATGCTCAACCCAGGCGACAGCGTGGTGGACTGGGTACTGAAAACCGTGCCCACCATGGGCGCAGGGTGGTGCCCACCGGGCATGCTGGGCATAGGCATTGGCGGCACAGCAGAAAAAGCCATGCTCATGGCCAAGCAGGCGTTGATGCAAGACATTGACATGTACGAGTTACAGGCAAAATCCAGCAGCGGTGCAGTGCTCTCCAAGGTAGAAAACCTGCGCCTGGAACTGTTTGACAAAGTCAACGCCCTGGGCATAGGTGCGCAAGGCCTAGGCGGCCTGACCACGGTGCTGGACGTGAAGATCAATATGTACCCCACGCACGCCGCAGGCAAGCCCGTGGCGATGATTCCTAACTGCGCCGCCACCCGCCACGCCCATGTGGTGATGGACGGCAGCGGCGCGGCCTACCTTTCGCCGCCACCGCTAAGCCTGTGGCCTGATGTGCACTGGGCACCTGATTACAAAAAATCAACGGCTGTTGATCTCAACACCCTCACCCCCGCACAAGTGGCCGCGTGGACACCTGGCCAAACCTTGCTGCTCAGCGGCAAAATGCTAACCGGCCGCGACGCAGCGCACAAACGCATCGGCGAGATGCTGGCCAAAGGTGAAACGCTGCCGGTAGACTTTACCAACCGCGTCATCTACTACGTGGGCCCGGTTGACCCCATCAAAGGCGAAGCCGTAGGCCCCGCAGGCCCTACCACGGCCACCCGCATGGACGGCTTTACTGAGATGATGCTGCAGCAGACCGGCCTGATCAGCATGATCGGCAAGGCCGAGCGCGGCCCTACCGGGATTGAAGCGATTAAAAAACACAAGTCTGCCTACCTCATGGCCGTGGGCGGCGCAGCCTACCTGGTATCCAAAGCCATCAAAACCGCCAAAGTCGTAGGCTTTGCCGACCTAGGCATGGAGGCCATTTACGAGTTTGACGTAGCGGACATGCCGGTGACGGTAGCCGTCGACTCGCTAGGCACCAGCGTGCACAACACCGGGCCTGCAGAGTGGCAAAAACGCATTGCCCAATCCGCGAAAACAGGCGAGTTTAAGGGGATTAGTGTCGCGGCGGGGTGACACTGCCAGTCTGATTTTCCACCTTCGGTGCGAATAATATCGCATGAAAGGTGGAAACTTATTAAAATCATAGGCTTATGTCATTTTTAAAGTCTGATTTTGTTCCTTTTTCTAACGATTCACAGCGTGTTAGCGCCAATTTAGAACAAATCTACCAGGCTTGGCTGGATGCCAAGCGTGAGCTAGACGCGATGCCCATGTCAATGTATTGGGCTAGCAAAGACCAAACCGATTATCTGCACGTCAAGCAACAAACTGGCGACAACGGAACAAGCCTTGGCCCACGCAACGCAGAGACTGAAACTCAGTTGACGCAGTTCACACAAACCAAAGAAGAACTCAAAGCACGCGTAGTGTCTTTTGACGCAGTGATAGCCGAACGCGCAGCGCTCTACCGTCGGCTGCGACTGCCCTCGCTGCCCGATAGACAGGCGGAAATTTTGCGCAAGCTGGATGTAGCTGATTTGCTAGGCAACGATCTCTTGGTGGTTGGCGCCAACGCCTTTGTGGCTTACGAATTATTTATCGGGGCCAAGCTGCCTACGGGCAATGAAGAAACCGAAGACTTTGACCTGGCTTGGTGCCGCGGGAGCAAAGTATCACTAGCCACCATGTTGCCCACCGCAGTCAAACAGGTTAAACCTAAAACTCTGCTCAGCGTGCTTAAAAGTATCGACAGCAGCTACCGTATATCGCCACGCAAACCTTACCAGGCCGTCAGCAGCGATGGCTATGAAGTAGAGCTGTTGGCTGCACCCAGCACCCACCCTCTACCCAAGAACCAAGGCTTTGACCCCATGGCGTCACTGGTAGAGCAAGAATGGTTACTCCAAGGCCGGGCGGTCAGCGTGGTGGTAGCCACGGTGCGCGGGCGGGCCAGCCCCTTGGTCGTGCCTGACCCTCGCTTTATGGCATTGCACAAACTATGGCTGGCAGACAAGCCTGAGCGCAATCCTGCAAAACGCGACAAAGACCGCAGGCAAGGCAACGTGCTGCTAGACGGGGTGCGCTATTTTGCCCAGGCATCGCACCCACTGAATGTAGACTTTGTCTTTGAGTTGCCTGAAGAACTGCGCAACCTATTTGACAGCTGGTGTCAGGAGACCAGCTTTATCCCCCAGCCATGACCGCCGACACAAACCGCAACACCAGCCGCATCGGCATCTTCGACTCAGGCATCGGGGGCCTGAGCATTCTTAAAGCGCTGCGCGCTGAAATGCCGCACGAGCAGTTTGTGTATTTCGCTGACAGCGCCCACAGCCCTTACGGCCCCAAAGGCGACGCGTTCGTCATTGGCCGCTCGCTGGCCATTACCCAGCAGCTGATTGCCGAGCACCACATCAAGGCTTTGGTGGTAGCCTGCAACACCGCCACGGCCGCCGCCATTGCCGTGCTGCGCGCCCAGCACCCTAGCTTGCCCATCGTGGGGGTCGAGCCCGCACTCAAGCCCGCAGTAGCCGCCAGCCGCACCCAACGCATTGCCGTGCTGGCCACGCGGGGCACGCTGCACAGCGCCAAGTTTTTGGCACTCAAGGCATCGCTGGCAGACCAGGCCGAGTTCATTTGCACGCCCTGCGAGGGTTTGGCAGAGATGATTGAGCGCAGCCTGGAAACGCAAGACACTACAAAATTAATAGCTACTTGTTCAGCATTTACTTGGGCGAGCGGTACATTTGGCATAAAAAATGGCGAGATTGACACGCTGGTGCTGGGCTGCACCCACTATCCGCTGGTGCTCAGTGCGTTTCGCCAAGCAGTGGGCCCTGCGGTGCAGATCGTGGACAACGGCCACGCTGTGGCGCGGCGGGTGGCGCAGCTGGTGCAGCTGGTGCAGCCTGTGGCAACAGCCCTTCACGCGCCAGGCCAGCTTACTTTGCTCAGCAGCGGCCCGGTGCAGCACCTGCACGCAGCCGCTGCACACTGGCTGTAAGCCGCGCTTTACGCGCCGTCGTCAAAGCTGCGTTTTTTAGCGTTTAAGCTGGGTGAGGTTCCCATCGATAGAAACTCGTTGCCTACTGGGTCGTTACCGTTCAAGTCCACCGGTATGCTGCGAAAAAACACGCCTTGGCCGGTCCATTTGCCTACCCAAAAGTGGTGCGCATCGGGGCCTTTACGGCTTGCATACCGTGCTAGCACGCCAATCAGCACGTCGTCATCGCGCTCTAGCGCGTGCAAGCCTTCGATGGCAACAGCATCGGTTAAGCCTTCAAATGGGATTGCCACAGGCGCATGCCAGCGGGGTTCGGATTCGCCAGTTTCTTGCACAAACTCCAGCGCCGCGCCCAACGCCCCAACCACCAGGGTGCGGCCCTGGGCCAGCTTGGCCAAAACAAAGCGCTGGGCGGCCAGGCCGGTGCTGACCAAGCGGCCATCGGGCTGAGATTCTGCCGGCTGCGCTGCTTGCGCCTCAGAATTGCCGCCCACGTTGGTAAGGTAGCTCCACACGTAGCCGTCTGGCCCAATCGCAAAGGCCTCGTGGTGTCCCAGGGCACTGCGCGCCACCGTCATAGCGGTCCAGACGGGCAGGGTTGGGGCGCTGGCGTTGTTTTGCATGAATGTGTTAGTGCATGAATGTGTTAGTGTACGACGCTAAAGCGGCTTACACTGCATTTCGGCTGGCTTGCTTGATAGTGGAAATAGCTAGCTGGGGTGGCACAGAACGCAACCAGCGGCAGCAGATTGCTTTGGTGGCACAAAGTTGGGTGTGTTTTAGGCCTATCGCCCAAGGAAATGCTAGATACTATGCTATGTATTAAGTAGCACTATTGCTCGCGCTTCCATGCTTTGTCCTTCCCCCACTGGGCCCATTTTCTCGGCAGTCTTGGCCTTGATATTCACCTGCGCTACCGCCACCCCCAAAGCAGCGGCTATGCGCTCGCACATGGCGGGCAGGTAGCTGGCCAGTTTGGGCGCTTGGGCTATCACGGTGCTGTCTATATTGCCTATGCCAAAGCCGGCCGCGCGCACACGCTGGGCAGCTTGGGCCAGCAGCGCGATGGAGTCGGCCCCTTTGAACTGGGGGTCTGTGTCGGGAAAATGCCTGCCAATATCGCCCAAACCTGCCGCACCCAGCAGCGCGTCGGTAATGGCGTGCAGCAGCACGTCAGCGTCTGAATGGCCCAGCAAACCTTTGTCAAACGGCACATGCACGCCGCCCAGCATCAGTTTGCGGCCAGGCACCAGGGCGTGGGTGTCCCAGCCCTCACCTATTCTAAAACCTGGTGCCTTGAAACTTGCCGTCATACGGTGTTCTTTCTATTAAGTAAGAGGGCCTCGGCCAGAGCAAAGTCTTCGGGGTAAGTGACTTTGAAGTTGTGCGCACTGCTGGGCACCAGCATAGGGGCGCAACCTGCCAGCTCCATGGCGCTGGACTCGTCGGTTACGTGGTCGCCTGCAGCCTGTAGCGCATCAATCAAAGCGCCAATGCGGAACATTTGTGGTGTTTGGGCCAGCCACTTGTCAGCGCGGTTGACGGTAGCGGCTACGCGGCCCACTTGGGCGGTACCGGGGCTGTGGGCAGATTTGAGGGTGTCTGGCAGTGCCAGTGCCAGCAGGCCACCCACGCTGTCGTGCTGGCAAGCGTCGATCAGTGCGTTGATTTGCCCAGGCGTCACCAGGCAGCGCGCTGCGTCGTGCACCAGCACCCAGTCATGGCTGCGCGCACCTCGCGTCAGCAGTGCTTTTAAACCATTTAATACAGTGATAGCCCTTGTTTTACCAGCACAGGCAGCTACTGAATGCGCAGCACCTGTGTGAAGTGCAAAAAACGTGTCTTGCGGTGCCACCACAGTGCACACGTGCGCCACACGCGGCACCGCTGCAAACGCCGCCAGCGTGTGCGCCACCATGGGCAGGCCCGCCAAGCTCTGGTATTGCTTAGGCAGGATGGTATTGTTACCCATTGCCCGCGTGCCTGTGCCTCCACAAGGAATCAGCGCAAAAATTTGAGGACTTGTAGGCATAGTTGTTGGTATCTTAAGCGGGTATTCTAAAATCAATGTTCCACACCCTACTGCGCAGACTTTGGGGTGTTTTGTATTTGTGGTCAAAAAAAACGTGCATTACCCCAAACTCTCCCCCGGCAAACGCCCTACCCTGCCCCGCCCCATCCAATGTGCCGATGCGCTACTTTTAGCTGAATTTGCCAGCAACGAGAAAGCCGCTGGCCGCATGACCGCCATCGTTACCGCCGATGCCAGCGATGCGCAGCGCTTGCAGGATGAGCTGGCCTTTTTTGCACCCACCCTGCAAACCGTGATGTTCCCTGACTGGGAAACCCTGCCTTACGACACGTTTTCACCACACCAAGACCTGATCAGCGAACGACTGGCCACGCTGTGGCGCATTCACTCGCACGGCGGCCAGCGCAGCCCCAAAGACGCAGCCGATGTGGTGCTGATTCCCGCCACCACCGCGCTGTACCGCCTGGCACCGCCCAGCTTTTTAGCGGGCACCACGTTTCACTTTAAGGTTAAGCAAAAGTTAGACGAGGCCAAACTGAAAGCGCAACTTACGCTGGCAGGTTACAACCATGTCACCCAAGTTGTCAGCCCCGGTGAATACGCTGTGCGCGGCGGGCTGATTGACCTGTTTCCCATGGGCAGCTTGGTGCCCTACCGGGTCGATTTGTTTGACGACGAGGTAGACAGCATCCGCACTTTTGACCCCGACAGCCAGCGCTCTTTGTATCCCGTGCCCGAGGTGCGCCTGCTGCCGGGCCGCGAGTTCCCTATGGACGACGCAGCGCGGGCCAAGTTTCGTAACCGTTGGCGCGAGCTGCTGGAAGGCGACCCCACCAAAAGCCGTATTTACAAAGACATAGGCAACGGCGTAGCCACAGCAGGTATTGAATACTATTTGCCCCTGTTTTTTGACCAAACCGCCACCGTGTTTGACTACCTGAGCGAGAAAACCACGGTGGTGCTGCACGGCGATATTGAGCCTGCCTTTGCGCACTTTTGGCAAGACACCAAAGAGCGCTACCGCCTGGTGCAAGGCGACCCGGACCGGCCCGCACTGCCGCCCGAGGCCTTGTTTTTATCCATTGAGCAGTTCTACACCACGGCCAATGCGTTTTGCCAGCTGGCGCTGCGCTCAGCTAAAACGCAAGAGGGCGCAGACAACCACACCGATTTTGCGGAGTTTGAGGCACTTCCCGCCCTGGCTTCCCAGCGCGGCGTGGAAGAGCCGCTGTCTTTGCTTAAATCGCACTTGGTAGGCAGCCGCAACCGCGTACTCATCATTGCCGAAAGTGATGGCCGCCGCGAGAGTTTGCTAGACTTTTTGCGTGCCAGCCATGTGGTTCCAGTGGCTTTCGACTCGCTTGCAGAATTTCAAGCCAGTACCGAGAAGCTGGGCATTGCCACCGCCGCCTTAAGTGCAGGCTTTGTGTGGACAGAAGGCGGCATCGACTTTATTACCGAAACCGAGCTGTTTGCCACCAGCGCAGGCAGTGGGCGCAGGCGGCGCAAGCAAGAGCAGGTCAGCGATGTGGAATCGCTGATTAAAGACCTCAGCGAGCTTAAAGTAGGCGACCCGGTAGTGCACAGCCAGCACGGCATTGGCCGCTACAAAGGCCTTATGAACATGGACGTGGGGCAAAAAATGCCCGACGGCACGGCCGCGCTGCAAGAGTTTTTACTGCTCGAATACGCAGGCGATGCCAAACTGTACGTACCCGTTAGCCAGCTGCACCTGATCAGCCGCTACACCGGGGTATCCGCCGACGAAGCGCCGCTGCACCGCCTGGGCAGTGGCCAGTGGGAAAAAGCCAAGCGCCGCGCCGCCGAACAAGTGCGCGACAGCGCTGCTGAGCTATTGAACATCTACGCACGCCGGGCCGCACGCCAAGGCCATGCGTTTAGGTATTCCCCCAACGATTACGAGACCTTTGCCAACGACTTTGGTTTTGAAGAAACCGCCGACCAGCGCGCTGCCATCCATGCCGTGATTCAAGACATGATCTCGCCGCAACCGATGGACCGCCTGGTGTGCGGCGATGTAGGTTTTGGCAAAACCGAGGTGGCTTTGCGCGCAGCCTTCATCGCCGTTACCGGCGGCAAGCAAGTGGCCATCCTTGCGCCTACTACCCTGTTAGCAGAGCAGCACTACGCCACGTTGACCGACCGCTTCAGCAAATGGCCTGTCAAAATTATGGAGATGAGCCGCTTTCGCAGCGGCAAAGAAATTGCCGCTGCCATCAAAGGCTTGGCCGACGGCAGTGTAGACATTGTGGTGGGCACACACAAGCTGCTCAGTGCATCTGTCAAATACAAAGACCTTGGGCTGTTGATTGTGGACGAAGAGCACCGCTTTGGTGTGCGCCACAAAGAAGCCATGAAGGCCCTGCGCGCCGAGGTGGACATACTTACGCTTACGGCCACGCCCATCCCGCGCACCATGGGCATGGCGCTAGAAGGCTTGCGCGACTTGAGCGTGATAGCCACCGCACCGCAGCGCCGCCTGGCCATTAAAACCTTTGTACGCACCGAAGGCACCGGCGTGATCCGTGAGGCGGTACTGCGAGAACTCAAACGGGGCGGCCAGGTTTACTTTTTGCACAACGAAGTAGAAACCATAGAAAACCGCCGCCAAAAACTGCAAGAAATTTTGCCCGAGGCCCGCATTGCCGTGGCCCACGGCCAAATGCCCGAACGCCAGCTGGAAAAAGTGATGAAAGACTTTGTGGCCCAGCGCTACAACCTGCTGCTGTGCTCCACCATTATTGAGACCGGTATTGACGTGCCCACTGCCAACACCATTGTGATGGCACGGGCCGATAAGTTTGGCCTGGCGCAGCTGCACCAGCTGCGCGGCAGGGTGGGCCGCAGCCACCACCAAGCTTATGCCTACCTGATGGTGCCCGACATTGAAGTGCTGACCAAACACGCCACCCAGCGGCTGGAGGCGATCCAGCAAATGGAAGAACTGGGCAGCGGTTTTTACTTGGCCATGCACGACCTGGAGATTCGCGGTGCTGGCGAGGTGCTGGGCGAGAACCAGTCGGGCAATATGCTGGAGGTGGGCTTTCAGCTGTACAACGAAATGCTAAGCGAAGCCGTAAGCGCCCTCAAAGCGGGCAAAGAACCCGATTTGCTTAGCCCCCTGCATGTCACTACCGAGATTAACCTGCACGCCCCAGCCCTGCTGCCCAGCGACTACTGCGGCGATGTGCACCTGCGCCTGTCGTTTTATAAAAAGCTAGCCACCGCCAAGACCACCGACCAGATTGACCATTTGCTAGAAGAAATAGTGGACCGTTTTGGCAAGCTGCCCACGCAAGCCCAAACGCTAATTGACGTACACCGCTTGCGCGTTATAGCCAAACCCTATGGTGTGGTCAAAGTAGACGCTGCCCCCGGCGTGATCACCATCAACTTTCAAAAAGATCCGCCCATAGACAGCCTGGCTATCATCCATTTGATTCAAAAGAACAAGCACATCAAGCTGGCAGGCAACGACAAACTGCGCATTGAGCGGGAACTGCCCGAAACCAAAGCACGGGCGCAAATGGTGCGGGATGTGCTCAGGAGTTTGGGTACGCCCCAAAGTGCGGCGGTTTCGCAACGGCCCCAACCAAGCAGTGCGCATGCCTAAAGCATGTGTGCTGCCCGGAGCTCAGCTGGTACGACTGATCTACTACTAATTCAATAGCTGCTTATGCAGCATTTCCTTGGGCGATAGGCCTGTTTTCCTTAAAATCTAAAAAAATTAACCACCCCATGAACACAAACAACTGGTTAGATGCAGCACGCAATCACTGGCAGTGGCGCGGTCAGGCGCGGCCTAGTTTTGCTGTTGCGCCGCAGCCGGGCCAAGTCTCGGTGTGGGACTATCCGCGCCCGCCGCTGGTGGTGATGGACCGCCGCGAGGTAATTATTTGCTGGGGCGGGAACGAGATTGCACGGTCAAAGCGCTGCATATTGGTGCAGGAAACCGCGCATCCACCCAGCTTTTACATTCCTTGGGCCGACGTAGCTGCGCAGTGGCTGCAGCCCGGCGAAGCTGGGTCGTTTTGCGAATGGAAAGGCCCGGCGCAGTACTGGAGCCTGCACGACCCTGCCAATGTGCATGGCACGGGCCACCACACCCCCCCAAACTCAAGTTTGCCCAACGTGGCCTGGAGCTACCCCAAGCCGCTGGCGGGTGCCCAAGCGCTGGCCCATTGTGTGGCTTTTTACCCGGCGAAGCTGCAATGCACCGTGGCAGGCGCTGCCGTGCTGGCGCAACCAGGGGGTTTTTACGGTGGCTGGATCACACCAGAGCTGGTGGGGCCATTCAAAGGCGCACCCGGAAGTAGCGGATGGTAAAAATGGTTACCAAAACCCTGCGCACAGCGCAGCTGCGTTGGCTTGGGCATAATTCTTAAATTCAATAACTGCCTGTAAATTTGCTTTCTAGCATTTGTATTTTTTAGTTACAGATTACCCAAAACACTATTTTTTTAACGAAAAACCACCAGCATGAAATTTACCCAACGAACCACCGCCATTTTTTTAGCCACCGCTTTGTGTGCAGCCAGCGCCATAGCCCAAACAGCCCCCGTGCGTGTAAGCTCCAAAATCGACACCGAAGGCAAACTGCTGGGCAATGTGATAGCGCTGGCGCTAGAGGCTGGCGGCATTAAAACTGAAAACAAATCCGCTCTTGGCAACACCAAGGTACTGCGCGGGGCCATTACCGCTGGCGAGATAGACATTTACCCTGAATACACCGGCAACGGTGCATTCATATTTGGCGAAGAAACCAACCCTGCCTGGAAGAACGCCAAAGCGGGCTATGAGCGGGTAAAAGCACTGGACTTTGAGAAAAACCGCATTGTGTGGCTCGAGCCTGCCCCTGCCAACAACACCTGGGCGATTGCACTGCGCAAAGATGTGGCTACGGCCAACAAGCTGAAAACACTTGACGACATGGGCAAGTGGATTGGCGGTGGCGGGCAGTTCAAGTTGGCTGCATCAGCTGAGTTTGTTGAGCGTTCAGACGCGCTGCCGGCCTTTCAAACGGCCTATGGCTTCAAGCTCAAACCAGAACAAGTGCTCACGCTGGCCGGCGGCGACACGGCCACCACCATCAAAGCAGCCGCCGAAAAAACATCGGGCGTGAACGCAGCCATGGCTTACGGCACTGACGGCCCCGTGGCGGCGCTGGGCTTGGTCATCATGGACGACCCAAAAGGCGTACAACCGATTTACGCCCCAGCGCCCACCATTCGCGCTGAAGTGCTAGAAAAGAACCCCAAAATTAAAGACATTTTGGCGCCGGTTTTCAAGGCGCTGGACGGCGCAACATTGCAAGCGCTGAATGCCAAAATTCAAATCGAAGGCCAAGACGCTAAAAAAGTCGCCGGTGACTTTTTAAAATCTAAAGGCTTGGTGAAGTAACTGGCAGGCGCACCACCGCTGCGGCGGCTGGCATTCGCTCGTTATTAATTGATGTTTAAACCCAACCCTGTGGCTGCCGCACTGCTAGCGGCTGGCGCTGCAGGGGCTGCATGGTTGCCCTTCTTGCGCGCTGCGCCTAACCGCATGCTCTCAGGTGAACCCGTTTTTTTGTGGGATACCTTGCAAGGGCCCTGGCTAGCCTTGGCGCTTGTGCTGCTGTTGTGCTTACTGTGCTGCGCGGTGCAGCCCGCACACCTTGTCAAAGTAAGCAGAACTGCAACCGCCCTGCTGTGCTTGCAAGCCGGTACCACGTGTGTAATGGCAGTGCTGCTGCTGGCACTGGCAGGCCAGCAAGCCAGCCACATTGCCCTTGCGCAGTCGGCCTACGCCCGCACGTCTTTGGGCTCTGGCTTTTGGCTGCTGCTGGTGGTGTTTTGGCTAATGGCAGCAGATGCCTTGCAGCGCCTGCAGGCTAGTTTGGCACTGCGCACGGCAGCTATGGTGTTAGTTGCGTTGCCCCTAGGGTTGCTGTTGGCCTCCGGCAGTTGCAGCGAGCTGTCGATTTTGAAAGAATATGCCAACCGAGCAGATGTGTTTGCCGCCGCCGTGTTGCGCCACGGCCTGCTGGTGCTGCTGGCACTGGTGCCCACGTTGCTGCTGGGCGTGCCACTGGGCTGGTGGGCTTATAAAAACCACGCTGCAGGCCGGGTGCTTTTTCCGCTGCTTAATGTGATTCAAACCATTCCGTCGATTGCGCTTTTTGGTTTGCTGATGGCCCCGCTGGCCCTGCTGGCCAGCGCCTACCCCGCTCTAGCACGCGCCGGCATCAGCGGCGTAGGTATTGCGCCCGGCGTGATTGCACTGGTGCTGTACAGCCTGCTGCCGGTGGTGCGCGGCACCCTGGCGGGGCTAGAGCAAGTGCCGTCAAGTGTGGTCAGCGCAGCACGCGGCATGGGCATGTCCGCAACCCAAATTTTCAGGCATGCTGAATTTCCGCTGGCCTTGCCAGTGCTGCTGGCCGGTGTGCGCACGGCCACGGTGGCCGCAGTAGGGCTGGCCTCGGTAACGGCGCTGATTGGCGCGGGCGGCTTGGGTGCAATTATGTTTGAGGGTTTGTTTAGCAGCGCGCAAGATTTGGTGTTGCTGGGGGTGGTGCCCATCGTCGGCCTGGCCGTGCTGGTAGATGCGGCTTTTAAGCTGCTGATTGCCTTGACCCAAGGGCACCAGCCATGATTGACTTTATCAACATCGGCAAGTCTTACGCTGGAGTGCGCGCCATAGATGGGCTGAACCTGCGGATTGAACGCGGTGAATTTGTGGTGGTGATTGGCCCGTCGGGCTCGGGCAAATCTACCTTGCTCAAAATGATCAACCGTATGGAAGACCATGACGCTGGCAAAATTTTGCTGGGCGGCGAAGAGATCTACAAGTTCAAGGTGCGCGAACTGCGCTTGCGCATGGGCTACGCTATTCAGTCGGTAGGCCTGTTTCCACACTGGACGGTGGAGCGCAACATTGCCACCGTGCCGCACATGCTGGGCTGGAGCAACAGCAAAACCCAGCTGCGCGTAACCGAGCTGCTAGAGCTGTTCCAGCTGGAGCCTGCCCTGTACCGCAGCCGCTACCCGCACCAGCTGTCGGGCGGGCAGCAGCAGCGCGTAGGCGTGGCGCGTGCGCTGGCCGCCGACCCCGATGTGCTGCTGATGGACGAACCCTTTGGCGCGCTCGATCCCGCCACCCGCGCGGCCCTGCAGCTAGAGATGAAACGGGTACACCTGGTATCGGGCAAAACCATCGTACTGGTCACGCACGACATGGACGAAGCCCTGCTGCTGGCCACCAAAATTGTGCTGCTAGACCAAGGCCGCATTGTGCAGGTGGGCACACCCCTGGATGTGCTGGCCAACCCAGCCAACGATTTTGTGATGGACTTTGTGGGCCGTAGCGACTTTGGCATCAAGCTGCTTTCACTGCAGCTGGCCCAAGACATTGCACGCATTGAGCCGCCCTGCACCGCCCCCAGCGTGCCGTCGCGCACCACACTGCGCGAGCTGGTGTCGTTTTTAACCATGCACCAGGTCTCTGCCGTGAACTTGTCAGGCCCATCAGGCCAGCACGCAGGCGTGGTGCACGCGGCAGATATTTTTAGCCACAGGCAGCAGGCCCAGCACCGCAAAGGCAGCGAATGAAGCCCCTGGAACACCGCCCCCTGAGCCTTTTTGGCAGGTTGAGCCCCTTGCTGTGGGCGAGCGCCACACTCATTGCGCTGGTGGTACTGCTGCCGTGGTCTAAGCCGCTGTTTGCGGCCCTCTTCCCAGCACTGGAGCGCCCTGTGTACACCCAGGAGCCGTTTGCCCAGCTGCTGTGGCAGCACTGCGTGCTGGTGGGCGTGTCTAGCGCGGTATCGGTTCTGCTGGGCACGGCAGCGGGTATTTTCGTCTCCAAGCCCATCGGCCACCAGTTTGCCTCGGCCCTGCAGGCGCTGGTTTCCATGGGCCAAACCTTTCCACCGGTAGCTGTGCTTGCCGTCGCTGTGCCGGTGCTAGGGTTTGGCGAGCTGCCCGCGCTGATTGCACTGGCGGTGTACGGCCTGCTGCCGGTGGTGCAAGCCACTACAGCGGGCTTGCAGTCGGTACCCAGCGCCGCACAGCAAGCAGCCCAAGGCATGGGCATGTCACGTTGGACCTGTTTTACCCAAGTCGAGGCACCGCTGGCACTGCCCGTGTGGCTGGCAGGTGTGCGCACCTCGGTGGTTATTAACATCGGCACTGCAGCCATCGCCTCCACCGTAGGCGCCAAAACCCTGGGTTCACCCATCATCGTCGGCCTGAGCGGTTTTAACACCGCCTACGTACTGCAAGGTGCATTGCTGGTAGGCCTGCTGGCACTGGTGGTAGACATGGCGTTTGAACGGCTTGCACAGTGGGCTAACTGGCAACGATAAACCCATATTACTATTAAATTAATAGCTAACTGTTCAGCATTTCCTTAGGCGAGAGTGCTAAACTAAGAGTACAAAACAACCTGAGCTCCTTCTGTATGTACAGCCCAATCCAAGATGGCATAGACAAGACAGCGCACTCTGTGCGGTACACCGAGGCGAAGCCGCCCAGTGGGTTGGCTGGGTTTGTACACTGCTTTTGGGAACTTAAAACAGACACCCCGCTACCTGATGATTTTTGTCTACATGCTGTGCCCGATGCTTGCGTAAATATTTTATTCAACCAAATTGACACAAAAATAGCTGGCGTTACTGCACTGCACACCACTTTTACAGTGCTCAATCTGGGCAAGGCGTTTCACTATGTTGGCATTGAGTTTTTCCCCGGTGTGTGGCAAGGCAATCGGGATGAGATTGCCAATAGCTTTGTAGGCACGCCCTACCTGGGCAGTTTGCCACTAGTTGAAGTAAGCAACGAGCTTGCCACACAAAACTTTGCGGCCAAACGGCCAGTTTTGTCAAAGCTGGTAGAGCGGCTTATCGAGCAGAAGTGGGTTGTGGCTAATGTTGTCACTGCAAAAATAATGTCACATATCGGTGCCATTCACACCGTAACTGACATGGCTAACATTACCCACATGTCGGCGCGCCAGCTGCAAACGCACCCTCAAGCTGGCAACCGGATTTTCTCCACACGATTTTCTCAAAATATTGCGTCTACAACACTCGTTCAGCGAACACTATCTGGCGCATTACGCCGACCAGTCGCACTTTATCCACTCGTTTCAAAAAATCACGGGCTACACCCCCGCACGGTATGCCAGTAAATTTGATGTCTGATTTATACAATACACAGTGCATACCCTTGGCTAGACTCGGCGAAGGTTAACAAGCTTGTTAACCCCCACCGAAACTAAGGAGCACTACATGGCGAAAACAAATGCAATTGGATGGTTTGACATCTATGTCAATGATATGCAACGCGCAGTCTCATTTTATGAAAGCATATTAAAACAAAAACTTGAAAAAATTGGAGACCCTACAGGTGAGACACAGATGGTGAGTTTCCCTGCAGATATGGCAGCCTACGGCGCATCGGGTGCCTTGGTAAAGTCAGCGCATTCTCGCCCTGGTATTGGAAGTACCATGCTGTATTTCAGCATGGAAGACTGCTCAACAGAAGAATCGCGGGTGGTCGCCGCGGGAGGCGGCATAGTCAGGCCAAAATTCTCCATTGGAGAGTTCGGCTGGGTGACACTGTGCACCGACACTGAGGGCAATATGTTTGGCCTGAACTCAATAAGATAGGCCTAAGCCTTAATGTTGCAATAAATTCTTGAAAGCCACGTCCAGTGTCGGCACATCAGACGTGGCTGTATCCGAGCGGCTCTGCTGAATACGAAAGGCTTGCGGGCGATAAATCTCTAACGCAGCTAAAAGGTAATCGGTCAAAGCGCAGGATTCATCACAATTGAAAAACACTGTTAGCCTGTCAGAAATTAAACTGCGTAAAGACTTGCTTTGGAGTCTGCAAGTTTTCGACTAGGTAGCTTGAATGCCCAAAACAGTATAAGCACAAAAATTAGCAGAAGCAGGATATCAAAATCAATGACCGGCCAATTGGCATAAACGTTGTGGCGAAAATCTTGAGTCGTGCTGTACTTATAAAACTCGGCGAGCAGGTCACTTTGTGTCATTATTTGGCTCGGTTTTCGCGCAATCTAATATTAGTTTGAACCAAGCACTGGACTTGGCCTGTCAAAGCTATTGAGGCAGTCGCAGTCGTAGGACTTGAATACGAATTTCCTCACTCCCCGCTTGACTGTCAACGAGCAATAAATTTTGCAGGCAGTTGGATGGTGTTGAATTAATTTAGACGATGGAAATTTCAATTAAAAAACCGCTGCATCGCCAAATTTACCGTTATAGAAGAGTGTGATTTTTATCTTGAAGCAAGGAGCGCAATTGTCATTGTTGAAAGTCTGCAACCAAGCAAAAGCGGTTGCAGTATCTAGCAAATTCAGCAACTGATAGCCAACATTTATGCGGTTGAAAACCTAACAATCATTGTCCGTTAGTTAGATGTCCTTTCTTCAAAGCGGATTTCGCTTTATGGTTCGCAGTTGAATTGGGAGTTTTTGCATCGCAGAAGTCCCACCCTCTAAGCCCCGCTACTATGGAGATGAAATTAATCGCCAATGAGCCCACCGGGATGAGCCAATCGGCTTTGCTCACTTGTTTATAGGGCAGCATTCGCATTTTCGTTCTCAAGAGTTTGGTAAGTTGCGCGTCGTGCAAGTGCGTGGCTGGCACCGGCTGTGGCGAGTGCGACAAAAATCAGGATAGCTGCAATTGCAAACGTTATCCGCATGCCGGCCACAACCGATACCGGGCTAGCATTCAGAATATTGCTTGTGTCTGCGCCGAAGGCAAACACCGCGCCCATGACCGATGCACCCGTGATGAGACCGAGGTTGCGCGACAAGTTGAGCAACCCAGATATGACGCCCCGATTAGCTGCCGTGCTACCAGTCATAACGGCAGTGTTGTTTGCCGCCTGAAACAGCGCATACCCAGCGGTCACGACCACCAGTGGAGTGATGTACCCCAGTATGCCCAACGCCGTAGGAAGCAATGGCAAAGTCGCTGCGCCGATCAGCATTCCAAAAAGCCCGGCGATGCTCACGCGGAATGCACCATACCGATCCACCAAACGACCAGCAGGTGCTCCCGCCAATGCGGCGACAACTGGCCCAACCGACATGACAAGTCCGACGCGGGCAGAGTCCAGCGCGAGCGCGCCCACCAGATAGAAAGGCCCAACAACCAAGGTCGCCATGACTACTGTTGTGACAAGGATGCTCATGGCAAAGCCAGCAGTTAATGTTGGGTTTCGGAACATGGTCAATTGAATCAGGGGTGACGCAGCTCTTGACTCGACGAACAGAAAAAGGCCAGCGCCTACGATGCAGGCCAACAATAAAATCAGATTGATCGAACTGAAGCTACCGCGGCCCACCGTCATGGCTAGCGTGTAAGCGGCCAGACACAGAATTAACATGACTGTGCCCATCGCATCGAAACGAATCAGTCTTGACTTGAGCTCGCTGCGGTCATGTGGCAAATAGTTGTATGCAAGTAAAAACGTCAGGATTCCAAGCGGTAGATTGATGAGGAAAATCGCTGGCCATCCAAATCCGGCAATCAGCACGCCACCAAGCGTTGGCCCAAGAGCCGTACCCACAGCAGACATCGTCCCTAGCAGCCCCATGGCACTGCCGGTCTTCGCCTTCGGAACGGCTGCACCGACCATCGCCATAGTAATAACCATCATGATGGCAGCGCCCATGCCTTGGAGCGCGCGGGCAGCAATCAGCAGCCATAGCGTTGGAGCAAGACCACAAAGGACGGACGCGAGCGTAAAAATAGCTATTCCAGTCAGCATCAACCGGCGGCGGCCAATGACGTCGCCCAGCCGGCCAACACTGACGATGAGTGTTGTGATGGCGAGCAAATAGGCAAGTACTACCCACTGGACTTCCTGGAAACTTGCGCTGAATGCCTGAGCAAGCGTCGGCAAGCTGACGTTTGCGATGCTGGTACCCAGCGATGACAGCAGCATAGACAGCGAAAGACTCGCGAGCGCCCAAGGCACTGTCGGCTGCAGCCCTGCAAATTTAGACTCTTTGTTCATTGCACTTCCCCAATCGCAGGATTGATGAAGCGCTGGAATTGTTTCTGCACGACGGGTATGACACCCCAAATCATAATGACGACCATCGACGGTGCAATGATCAAGGTTCTCTCCCAAATAGCCCATCCAACGGTGAGTGGAAAGATCAGGTTGAGTATGGCGGTGATGACCGGATAGACGCCAATGAGAACGAGAATCGCGAAACGGGGTCTGGAAAAACGAGTAGAAGCGTTGGTAGTGCGCATGATGGTAAAAATCCTTTAAACAATTGACGGCTTCTGACATAGAGCCGATGGCAAGCTTATTTTTTTTAGACGATGGGCGGAAGCCGCACAGCTTGCAATTAATATGTGCGTTAGACGCTATATCATGGTCAAATACTCTATGGTTGACACATGACTTCGCCCGATCTAAACCTGCTAATCACCTTGGACGTGTTGCTTACGGAGGGCAACGTTACGCGTGCAGCAATCCGGTTGCGCCATAGCCCGTCAGCGATGAGTCGTTCGCTGGCTAGACTGCGAGAAACAATGGGTGATCCGCTATTAGTACGCGCTGGACGCGGCCTTGTGCCTACTCCCCGAGCGCTTGAACTGCGCGAAAAGGTCAACCAACTCGTGGTGGATTCGCAAGCCGTCCTGCGGCCTGAAAGCACGCTTGACCTAAAACAGTTGCACCGAACATTCACGCTGCGAACCAGCGAAGGATTTGCCGAAAATTTTGGATCGGCACTCGTGGAGCGTGTCAGTGCGCTTGCGCCCGGCGTGCGCCTCAGCTTCGTGCAAAAGCTAGACAAAGACAGCACACAGCTTCGGGATGGAACCGTTGATCTGGAAACGGGGGTTGTTGCGGCAATGATGGGGCCAGAAGTTCGCGCGCAGGCATTGTTCCGCGATCGGTTTGTAGGCGTGGTGCGATTGAACCATCCCCTAAGCAAAGGGAAAATCACGCCTGATCGATATGCCAACGGCCGACACATCGGTATCTCGCGCCGGGGGCTCGAAATGCGGCCCATTGATGAGGCTTTAGAACTTCTTGGTTTGGAACGGGAGATCGCAGTTGTTGTGGCTGGATTTTCAACAGCAGTGGCAATGTCTAGGGCGTCCGATCTCATCTCAAGCGTGCCCGAGCGGCACACCGGAAACCTTCGCGCAGGAATGCATACCTTCAGCCTTCCATTCACAACGCCAGAGTTCACGGTGTCCTTGCTTTGGCATCCGAGGATGCAGGCTGACGCGGCACACCGATGGCTACGTGGCCTGGTTGTGGAAACCTGCGCTGCGATCAAGTGACTGGTAATTCCTACCCCGTTGTGGCCAATGTCATCGTAAATTCTTGTCGAAAAATGCGACCGACTCTTGCGCAAGGCGATCTAAGAACGCAGCTCTGTCAAAGCCTTGCGGGTCGCGGGCTACGCTACCGTCTGGGGAGGGCAGGTCCATCGTTGGTGTGTTCATAAACGCGTAGTGCCCTGCATTGGGAACGATTTGTAGCGTGGTGTTGGTGCCGGGCATGTTTTGCATCACCCAATGGGCGTGGAAGCGCGGCACAAGGAAGGTATCTTTTTCGCCCGCGTAAATGGCCACCGGTACGTTGATCGATGCAAGCGAGGACGCGCTGAACACCACGCCCAGTGGTGCTAATGCCATCACGGCGCGCACACGGGTATCGGCCTGCACCGGCTCTTCACGACCATCTTCGTGCCCTTCAGCGGCAGCACCGGTCTGGGCAGAGGCATCGCCAACGGCACTGGACAACTTGCACAGGATGGGATCCAGCCGCGCTTCGGCCTGGCAATGCGTGCGCAAGCGTGAGAGCACCGGCTTGCCGCCTGCCAGCGCCAATACCGTGTAGCCGCCCGCCGAGTGACCCAGCGCACCGACCAGCGGCTGCCCGTCAGCAGCATTGGCAATACGTGCGCGCCACTGCGGGTCAGCTAGCAAAGTGTCGACCACGCGCGAGGCCTGGCGCGGCCGCTCGGCAAAGTAACGCCCTGGCGTGGCACGCATCGACTGATCCTGCCAGGTATCGCCCACGTGTTCGACACTGGCAACCAAGTAGCCGTTGCGTGCCAGCGCTTGCGCCAGCGTAGCAAAACCAGTCTCGGTGGAGGCCGTGCCATGACTGATCACAATCAGGCCCTTGACTGTGGGTGCCGGTGCGCCGTTGATGGCCACGGTCTGCGGGAACGGCCCCATTGGAATCACCCGGGCCGCATCAGTCGTCGGGTAATACAGCGCGAAGGTGGCCGACTTGCCGCCCAAGCTGCTCGCAGCCACCGCCATTTGGCGAAAACCGGCCTCGGCGGCATTAGCAGTAGGCTGCAGCAAGGCGACACAGGCCGTTAACATGACAAGGTGGGGAGTACGAGGGCCAGAGATTAAACGGGTAAACATGGCTGGGCACCTTTCGGGTTGTGCTGCGGGGATAAGCAAGCAAAGTATGCGCGCGCGATTACGCAGTGTCCAGAACCATGCGATGGAATGCGGATCAGGTGTCACCAGGTGCAATAAACGCGTGCAAATAGGCAGAAGATTGCCACCACATGCACGCGAATGCCATTTAATTGCAAAGATAAGCTGAATTTGCTAACTCAAGCTTAGGTACGCGCGGAATGGGTCAAGTTAACACCGACCGTTACGAGCTGTTTTGCTCGGCAGTTGAAGGCACTCCTACAACCCTAATGAATGTCTACAGCCTAGCCTTTGAAATCATGTAGCTGAATCACTCCCACTCGATTGTCAACCAGCGAGAAAAGTTGGACTTCTTAGCATCGCGCGGTACCGAGTCGGATGAACATCGCCCATCGTCCAAAGTCGTCCGTGCAGTCAGATTTACCGTCAAAACAACACATGATCTTCACTGCAACAGAACGTGCTTTGCTCTTGGCGATTTTATCTTCGATTTTTCAGAATCTTGCTGCGCAGCAAAAAGTGCCACCCGCCCCCAACGTTCCATCGCCACCCTACTATCAAAAACTCCCGTAGGCGCTTGGTAGTATTGAAGCGTTGCGATGCCGCCTTCTTTTGGATACGAAAAAACGGGACGATTAAGGGCGATGAACTGGGAGGCTGTAGCAGCATTGGCTTTGAAGTAAAGTTTGCCATTATGAACGGCTGCAATAAACAAGTCATTGCAATAGATGTACTGTCCGCCAAACATCTTTCTGGTTCGAAGCGCACCCAGCCCACTTAGCAGTTGCAAAACCTGATCAAGTAAATTTTCGACAGACATAAAAAATCAAAGATGCTAATCCTACAGATTATTAAAGCATAGCTCATGCAAATCAAGCCTTGCTTGACTTACTCGTAACCGAGAAGCGGGTGATGCGCACAGAATATCAAATATTGCCGCTTGCAAATAGCTACGATGATTTCTCTATAACTTAAGGAATTACCAATGAGCATGAACAAGCAAGCCACCTGGGAAAAATATGTATCCGCGTGGAAGGCCGTCAAAGCAGAAGAAAAAACAGCCGCACTTAAGCAATCTGTGAACTTATCATGCGTGTACAAAGACCCTACGGCAATTGCAAGAGGCCACGATGAGCTGGTCGCTTACATGCTCGGGTTTCACCAACAGGTGCCAGGTGGTCACTTCGTAACCATCTATTTTCTGGCCCACCACGATGTGAGTATTGCGAAATGGAATATGGTAAGCGGCGGTGGCGCAGTCATCGGCGACGGCATAAGTTATGGGCAATACAATGAACAAGGCGAGCTTGTAGCTATGTCAGGTTTCTTTGAAACACCACCTCAGTAGACTTGGGAAAACAATGGCGAGTAAGGATCTTCTTACGCAGGTGCAGCGCGGCATCGACTACATCGAGAAAAATCTAGATTTCGATATTCGATCTGCAGATGTTGCATGCCATGCAGGTATGAGCCAATGGCATTTTCAGCGGATTTTTAAGGCTCTAACTAACGAAACACTGATGACCTATATTCGCTCGCGCAGATTTTCACAATCACTAGAAAAATTAGCCCATACGCAAGAACGCGTATTGGATATCGCAATCGCTGCTGGTTTCGATACACAAGAGAGTTTTACTCGAGCCTTCAAAAAAGCATTTAGCGTCACACCAGCCCACTATCGCAAGCGTGCTGGAGCCTTTGTCTTTATGCGTAAAGTCCGTTTCGATAGTGATTATTTAGAGCATATTCACGCCAATCTAACCCTCGAACCCGAAATAATCGAACAGCCGCAATTGAACTTGGTTGGAATGTGTACTCGTTTTTTTGGAATCGATTCTGAAAAGAACAATATGGCCGACAAGTTGCCGCAATTGTGGAATGCATTTTTGCCGCGCCTCGGCGATGTACCCTACCGCATTGAAGGTGGATGCTACGGAGTGATAAAGCAAACAACAGAAAATACAGACGAGCTAGAGTATTGGGCAGCAGCGCCTGTTGAGCAGATTGACGTATTGCCAAAAGGTCTTTTGAGTATGCAAGTCCCAGCAACTCGGTATGCTCGATTCACCCACAAAGGTTTTATCTCCAGCCTTAATATGACCGTCAATTACATCTACTCTAGTTGGCTTCTGCAATCCGGCTTACGGCACACTTATGACTGCGACCTCGAATTCTATGGTCCGGAATACGAAGCCAACTCAGATAGATCTGTAATGCACTATTCGATTCCAGTTGCGTTTGAATAGACGTTATTCGAGGGGTTTAAGCTGCTAATTGCATATTTAGCGGGCTCATAAAAAGCTCCAACTAACCTTAAATTTCTATCATTCCCACTCAATTGTCAACCCGTGCG
This sequence comes from Polaromonas sp., assembly GCA_043721235.1. GTDB lineage: Bacteria > Pseudomonadota > Gammaproteobacteria > Burkholderiales > Burkholderiaceae_C > JAAFIP01. The sequence continues at coordinate 57,538 of JAYSRE010000212.1, forward strand.
AAAACCTAAACGTCGTTGCATCACTCTGCATTAAGTCGGACGATTGCTGCATACCGTCCAAGGTCGTCCATACCGTCAGCTTTACCGTCAGCGCCAACGTGCTTGCCGCACACACGCGCATCAAGTGGATTTCGCAGACACCGTCTGCGAAATCTGACTCATAAGGCCGGATTTCCGATGTGCTTGCCGGGCAAGCAGTTGTTCGGGGGTGGTGACACGTCCAAGCTGCGCCTTCGCTTCGGCAAGCGCCTGACGCAGATCAGGCAGCGACGCACTCGCGTCAGCTTCGATGGCCGCCGCTACTTTTTCAATGTCCATTTCTTTAAGCTCGTGTCGCGGCGAAAGGCCTCACGCCAACTCTGCAAAGTTGTTGATCTTCACCACGCCGTCAGGAAACTTCGCAATCACCTCTAGCTCGCCACCCATCGCTTCGATGTGACTGCGAAGCGTGGAGATGTACATGTCGGTGCGGCGCTCCATTTTTGCCACCGACGGCTGTTGCACATGAAGCGTCTCGGCGAGTACTTTTTGAGAAAGCCCACGCGCGCGGCGCAGTTCATGCAGCGGCATCTCAGCCAGCAAGGTTTGTGTTTGCTGCTTGGCCTGTTTGCGCGACGCAGGTGTCATTGCGATTCGCAGTTCAGAAAACTTCTTTGCCATCACTTTTGTCCTTCACAATTCAATTGAACAAGATGCTCGTCATACAGTCGGTCAGCAATCGGGACATTCACGTCGTACCAGCGATCATCGCCTGTCTTGTCCCCACCGATCAGCAAAATGGCCATACGGCGAGGGTCTAAGGCGTAGAGCGTCCGCAACGGTCTTCCGCCGTGCTGCGTGCGCAGTTCGCGCATGTGTCCGTGGCGTGAACCGTTGATGCTGCTGCTGTGCGGATGCCCAAGGTTCGGGCCACGCGCTTCGAGCAAGCCAACCGAGGCGGCGACGGACGCTTGCTCCGCTTCGGTGAGCGATGCCCACCATTCGCCGAATTCGTCTGTGTACTCAACTTCCCAAGTCATAATGAAATATAGCTCACAGAGAATATTCTGTCAAGTGCATGTAGTCATGCCGCACTTTCGCGCTCGGGCGGCGGCTTGAATTCTCCAAACAGCGTCTGGAGTTTTGAGCAAGCGAAGAGGATGTACAACGCGCAGTTTTGCTGGTAGCGGAGTCCTTGCTCGACACTGCCATCCAAATTCGCCAGACAGTGTCTAGCCATTTCTGACGGTGGGACACAAGCCAATTCGTCAGGAATCGGGCTTGGCTCTGGCTGAATTTCCGAGATACCGTCTCGGAAATTCAGCCAGAGCCAGAACACACAAATTTGTGCTTCGGCGAGCCTCATTATTTAACGTCACCAATACCGTCAAAACTCGGCGCTGGGAACCCAATCACCTACCCATCGAATCAACCTGAGTTGCGAGAAACGCGTTGCAAATCAACCACTTAGCGACGCTGGACGATTGGTTAATGTTGCAAATCGCGTCATTTTCACTGCACCGTAAGTCGTTAATTTACATAGGCTTTTTCAAACCCGTCACTCCCACTCAATTGTTGCAGGTGGTTTAGAGCTCACGTCATACGTCACACGATTAATCCCGCGCACTTCGTTGATGATCCTGCCCGAAACTTTCTTCAGCAAGGCATAGGGCAGCTGCGCCCAGTCAGCCGTCATAAAGTCGCTGGTCACTACAGCGCGCAATGCGACCACGTAGTCGTAGGTACGGCCATCGCCCATCACACCGACTGACTTGACGGGCAGGAAAACGGTGAAGGCTTGGCTGGTGAGTTCGTACCAGTTTTTACCCGAGGCTTCATCTTTGAAATTGCGCAGTTCTTCGATGAAGATGGCGTCGGCTTTGCGCAGCAGGTCGGCGTATTCTTTTTTTACCTCGCCCAAGATGCGCACGCCCAGACCGGGGCCGGGGAAGGGGTGGCGGTACACCATGTCGTGCGGTAGGCCCAGGGCTACGCCCAGTTCGCGCACTTCGTCTTTGAACAGGTCGCGCAAGGGTTCCAGCAGTTTCAGGCCTAGTTGCTCGGGCAGGCCGCCTACGTTGTGGTGGCTTTTGATGGTGACGGCTTTTTTGCTTTTGGCACCGCCAGATTCAATCACGTCGGGGTAGATGGTGCCTTGGGCTAGCCACTTGGCACCCTTCACGCTCGCGCCCGAAGCTGTGAGTTTGGCAGCTTGTGCTTTGAATACTTCTACAAACTCGCGGCCGATGATTTTGCGTTTGGCCTCGGGGTCACTCACACCTTTGAGATGGCCTAAAAACTGCACCTCGGCATCGACGCGAATCACCTTGGCGTGCAGCTTGCCCACAAACATGTCCATCACCATGTCGCCTTCGTTCAAGCGTAGCAGGCCGTGGTCTACGAAAACGCAAGTCAGCTGGTCGCCAATGGCACGATGGATGAGGGCGGCGGCCACCGATGAATCTACGCCACCACTCAGACCGAGAATGACTTCTTCGTCGCCCACTTGCTTGCGGATCAAGTCCACGGCCTCGGCAATGTGGTCGCGCATCACCCAGCCGGGTTGCACACCGCAGATGCCTAAAACAAAGCGTTGCAAGATGGCGTGGCCTTGCGCAGTGTGGGTGACCTCGGGGTGAAACTGCACGGCGTAGAATTTGCGCGCCTCGTCGGCCATGCCCGCGATAGGGCAACTGTCGGTGCTGGCCATGAGCTTGAAGCCCGGTGGCAGCTGGGTGACTTTGTCGCCGTGGCTCATCCATACGTTGAGCATGCCCTCGCCACCTTCGGTGGTGAAGTCGGCAATGTCACTCAGCAATGCCGTGTGGCCGCGTGCGCGCACTGCGGCGTGGCCAAACTCCCTCTTGTGGCCGCCCTCCACCTTGCCGCCCAATTGGTGCGCCATGGCTTGCATACCGTAGCAAATGCCCAGCACGGGCAGGCCTAGGGTGAAGACGGCATCGGGGGCTTTGTCGGTCAGCTCTTCGTACACGCTGGCGTGGCTGCCGGACAGGATGATGCCTTTGAGGCTACCGTCTTTAGCGTAGCCCTGCAGCCAGTCGCTGGTCACGTCACATGGATGCACTTCGCAATACACATGCGCCTCACGCAAGCGGCGGGCAATCAGCTGAGTGACTTGGGAGCCGAAGTCGAGGATGAGGATTTTTTGGTGTTGCATACAAAGGAAAACGACAAATTTGAGAAGCTAGAATTTATTCCACATCAGAAGCGGCAGCCAGCATAGCTTTAATGCATGTTTCTAGGGGCTGCAAATGGGTGTTGATCACGCCTGAAATAGCGCTTGGGTCGATATCACCCAAGTAGTTATGAACCAAGATATTGCGAAATCCGCTAATTTCGCGCCAAGGAATAGCAGGGTAAAGCGCTTTCAGCTTGCTAGGCAACATTTGCGTTGCCTCGGACAGCGTTTGTAAGTTGCGCAGTGCAGCGTCATAAAGCACTTCGTCATCCACCAAATCACCGCGTTGCTGAATGCGACGCACTTTTGCAATAGCATCTAGCACATGCAGCGCGTAAGCATGCCAAGCCTTGCTCATATCTCAACGGCTTCTGCGAGCACTTGGCCGCGTATGTGGCGGTTCAGCTCGTGCTCGGGCATAAGGTCAACCTTGCGATGCAGAAGATCCGCCAGGCCTTGGCTCAAAGCTATGCGCTGGCTAAATAAATCGTAGCCTTTTGGCAGCTCCACTAAAAAATCTACGTCGCTGTCCGGCCGTTCTGTGCGGCGCGCCACGGAGCCAAAAACGCGCAGGCGTTTGGCCCCACAGCGAAGCGCAAT
>JAYSRE010000213.1:0-2857 GCA_043721235.1 Polaromonas sp.
CTGCTGGGCATGGACAGCCAAAGCCAAGCCGCTGCACCTATGGCCACTACGCCAGCCAAGCTGGCCAGCACTTTGGGCAAAGAGATTTTTTTAACTGCGCTGGCCCATGGGCTGGCAATGGTGGCAGCTGCCGCGCTGTACAGGGCACCACGGGCTGTTACGCTAGTGCTGGCTCCTAGCGATGGGACACCGGGGTTTGCAGCCGCAGCGGTATCACGCACCCCGCTAGCAGGGTTAAGCGGCGCTGGCTTAGACAGGTCTTGCGTTTTGTCGGCAGGGCCCAAGATGCCGGGCTCAGACTGTACTGGGTTCGGCACTGGGTGCGCGATGTCTGCCTCGGCTTCTTGCGGCCCTGCGCCCCAGCGGCGCAGTTCGCGTGCCAGTTGGCCTGCACTGCGGTAGCGGTCTTCGGGTCTCTTAGCCAGCGCAATGAGCACTATAGCGGACAGGTCAAGCGGTATGGCGGGGTTCACCACGTGCGGCGGCTCGGCAGGGGTGCGGGCAATGCGCTCTTGCAGCAGCTCAAGGGTGGGAGCGGTAAAGGGTTTTTGGCCACACAGCAGCTCGTACAGCATCACGCCCAAGGAGTACGTATCGCTGCGCGAATCTACCATCACCTTGGGGTCGTTCACGCTGTGTACCATCTCGGGTGACATGTACTGCGGCGATCCGGCTATCACACTGCTGCTGGCGGCGTTGCCGTCTTGCGCGGCTTGGGTGGCGCGCACTGTAAATTTGGCCAAACCAAAGTCCAATATCTTAGGCCCATTGGTTTTAGACATAAACACATTGGCCGGTTTAATGTCGCGGTGCATTACGCCACTTTTGTGCGCGTGGTCTAGTGCCAGCGCCAGCTTGCCTATCAGGGCTACAGCCTCGCGCTGGCCCATGGCCGGGCCGGTGGCAATGCGTTGGCGCAGGTCTACGCCTTGCAGCAGTTCCATGGCCACGTAGGGCAGGTCGCGTTTAAGCATGCTGCTGGCTGCACGGCCTGCGTCGTACACGGTGACGATATTGGGGTGGTTTAGCGTGGCAGCGGCGCGGGCTTCTTGCAAAATAGCGCCGTCCACCAAAGCGCTGTCAAAACCGCCTTTGTCAGCATCGGGCTGGGTGTACAGCGTTTTAATGGCAATCGTGCGGCCCAAGGTGGCATCAAAGGCTTCAAACACAGCACCCATGGCACCGTGGCCGATCATGCGGTCAAGCCGGTAGCGGCCTAAATAGCCATAGCTGCCCTCGTCGGCTTGGCCCGACTGGGTGTCCAAGGTGGTGGCAGCAAAACTAGACTGGTCAAATGAAGACGACATACGTAGGTTTGTTATTGGCAACAAAAATAGGCAATAACAATATATTTACTTTCAAAAAAGTCATTAAACCGCAAAAAATGTACGTATTTCACACTTGTAGCGGACTTGTTACCTTGTTGCACAGGGCGTGCCAATCTGGGCAACGCACGCACAGTGCGCTAAAACCAACGGCATCTTGCGCAAATTGGCTCGCAAATTGTTGCAAATTGGCCTTGTATTAGGCCCGCAGTGGGTAAACCCTTAAAATAAACTCTTATTTATTGCCAGCTCCATGACCGCACGTCCTGCTATTTTTAACGACGTGTCGCTGTTTCCACGCGACGCCAAACCGCTGTCCAGCTACCGCAAGTACTGGGCGCAGCGCTTTGGCGTGGCCAAGTTTTTACCCACCACCCGCGCCGAGATGGACGCGCTAGGCTGGGACAGTTGTGACGTAGTCATTGTAGTGGGCGACGCGTATGTGGACCATCCCAGCTTTGGCATGGCCGTGATTGGCCGTATGCTGGAGAACCAAGGTTTTCGCGTAGGCATCATTGCCCAGCCCGACTGGCAAAGCGCCGAGCCGTTTAAAGCGCTGGGCAAGCCCAATTTGTTCTACGGCGTGTCCGCAGGCAACATGGACAGCATGATCAACCGTTACACGGCTGACCGCAAAATCCGCACCGATGACGCGTACACCGCTGGCGGACAGGGCGGCAATCGGCCCGACCGCGCAGCATTGGTCTACAGCCAGCGCTGCAAAGAAGCCTACAGCGATGTGCCGATTATCTTGGGTGGTATTGAAGGTTCGCTGCGCCGCATAGCGCACTACGATTATTGGCAAGACAAAGTGCGCCGGTCCATTGTGGTGGACGCCAAATGCGACCTGCTGCTGTATGGCAACGCCGAGCGCGCCATCGTGGAGATTGCCCACCGTTTGGGTGCCAAAGAGCCGATTGAAAATTTGACCGATATTCGCGGTACCGCGTTTGTGCAGCGACAAAATGCGCAGGGTTGGTTTGAAATTGATTCAACCGATATCGACACGCCGGGCCGCACCGAACAGCATGTCAACCCCTACATGATGAGCGCCGATTTGGCGCGCGAGCAGGGTGGGTCGTGTGCCAAAGACGACGCTGTGGTGTCGGTGCAATCTGGTTTACCTGCGGCTTCCGATGATGCGCAGACGATGCGCGGTCAGATGGACGATAAAGATGCAGGCTTCACCATCAAGCCGCTCACCTTCGTGCCCAACCCCGCATTAACGAAGAACAAACTTAAAACCCCACCGCGCGACAAATCCGTTATCCGCTTGCCCAGCTACGAGCAAGTTAAATCTGACCCCATTCTGTACGCCCACGCCAACCGCGTGCTGCACCTGGAAACCAACCCTGGCAATGCCCGCGCCTTGGTGCAAAAGCATGGCGAAGGCACCACCGCACGCGACGTGTGGATTACCCCGCCGCCCATACCCCTGTCCACCGCCGAGATGGATTTGGTGTTTGATTTACCCTACGCCCGCAGCCCGCATCCGTCGTATGCCGATGCACAAGGCGGCCACGACGGTGAGA
>JAYSRE010000214.1:0-21266 GCA_043721235.1 Polaromonas sp.
GGCGCGGCAGTGCAGACGACGGCTACGCCGTGTACGCCTCCATTGCCGCTGTGCAAGCGCTCAAAGCCCAAGGCGCGCCGCACCCGCGTATTGTGGGCTTGGTAGAGACCTGCGAAGAGTCAGGCTCGTATGATTTGCTGCCGTATCTAGACGCGCTCAAAGCGCGCTTGGGCGATGTGTCCTTGGTGGTGTGCTTGGACTCTGGCGCAGGCAACTACGACCAGCTATGGCTTACCACCAGCCTGCGCGGCATGGCCAGTGGCGTGCTTAAAGTGCAGGTGCTGACCGAGGGTGTGCACTCGGGCGATGCCAGCGGCCTGGTGCCCTCAAGTTTTCGCATCATGCGCCAAGTGCTGGACCGGCTAGAAGACAGCAGCACCGGTCGCCTGCTGCCCGCCAGCTTTCATTGCGAGGTGCCCGCTGACCGTTTGGCCCAAGCCCAGGCCACCGCGACCATTTTAGGCGACGAAATTCACAAACGCTTTCCCTGGGCCCACTACGACTGCGGCGGCTCCAGCGGTTTTACCTTGCCCACCACCGCCGACCCTCTGCAGGGCCTACTTAACCGCACCTGGGCACCCACGCTGAGCGTGACCGGTGCCGAAGGCCTGCCCGCCTTCAAAGACGCAGGTAATGTGCTGCGGCCCTACACCGCCTTTAAACTTTCATTGCGCCTGCCGCCCTTGGTAGAGGCTGCCCAGGCCGTGCAGGAGCTTAAAGCCCTGTTGGAAGACAACGCACCCTACCAAGCCAAGGTTACGTTCGAGTCGGCAGGCGGGGCCACCGGCTGGAACGCCCCCAGCAATGCCGCCTGGTTTGAAACCGCCCTGAACGCTGCCAGCAACGCCCACTACGGCGCGCCTTGCGGCTACATAGGCCAGGGCGGCACTATTCCGCTGATGAACATGCTGTCCAAGGGCTTTCCCCAGGCGCAAATGATGGTCTGCGGCGTGCTGGGGCCCAAGAGCAATGCCCATGGGCCCAACGAGTTTTTGCATATTGACTACGCTAAAAAACTCACGGCGGCAGTGGCCAGCTTGATTGCAGCGCACCCCTGATGCAGCCTTGAACCTACCCGAAACTTGCCCATGGGTGAAACCTACCTCTCCCCCCTGACCGCCACCGACGGCGAGAACATCGCCGTGCAAGACTGGCCGCTAGAGCCTGGAGAGCCCCAGCGCGGCACCGTCATCATTGTGCATGGGCTGGGCGAACACGCTGGGCGCTACGCCCAGGTGGCCGCTGACCTTAACAGCTGGGGTTACGCCGCGCGCAGCTACGACCAAGTGGGCCACGGCGACTCCGGCGGCGCACGCGGCAGCCTGCCCCATGCCATGCGCATGCTAGACGACCTGGCCGACGTGGTGGACAGCACCCGGCGCAGGATGGCCGCGCAAGAGCGGCTAATTTTGCTGGGCCACAGCATGGGCGGCGTGGTGGCAGGCCAGTTTGTGCTGCGCAGGCTGCGCCGTGTAGACGGTTTGATTTTGAGTTCCCCCGCGCTGCAAACCGACCTGAACCCGCTGCAAAAGTTGCTGATGGCCATCGTGCCGCGCTGGCTGCCTGATTTGACCGTCGGCAACGGCCTCAAGCTTGCTGGCTTGTGCCGTGACCCTGCCGTAGTGGCAGCCTACCAAAAAGACCCGCTGGTACACAACCGCATTTGCGCCCGCCTGGCGCAGTGGATAGGCACCCAAGGCGCCTGCCTGATTGCCGCCGCCCCCCAGTGGCCCACGCCCACCCTGCTGGTATACGCCGGGGCCGACACCTTGGTCAACCCCGCAGGCAGCCGCGCCTTTGCCATGAATGCGCCCTCCAAAATGCTGCAGGCACAGTGCTTTGAGGCGATGTACCACGAAATACTGAACGACCCGCAGCGCGACCAGGTGCTAGCGGTGGTGCGGCAGTGGCTTGGTAAAAAGTAACGGCTATTAAATTGAGCGTGTTTTGACATTGCAAACACAGCGGGCCTGCAGCCCGTGCAAACCCGCTGTACCCCGATTGATTTACCAGCCTAGACCGTACAGGCGTTGGTCGGCACGATCGTTGGCGCGGTGTAGCCGGTAAAGGTCATTACCCCACGGTGGGTATGCAACATGGTCTTAATGGCTGCACTAGCCCAGTCGTCCCAGGCAGGCACTGCTGGGGTAGTGGCATAGGCGTGGTCGCCGTGCTCACCGCCTGCAGGACACAGGCTGAGTACTTTATTGGCATTGGGCGCGCCAGCATGTGCCATCGACAGCACGCGAATGCCGCAGTTGCCGTAGGTGCAGTCGTTGATAGGAAACGTGGTGTCGCCCTGCCGCTGGAGCATGGCAACGCTGTAGTTGGCGGTGTCGGCCAGCCCTGTGCGGGTAAATGCACCGGTGTTGAAGTCAGTGATCGTGCCCGGAGGGCCGTAACCTGCATCGGTAGATAAAAAGCCCACAATGTTTTTAGCCGCTGTGCTGTACCCGTTTGCGCGTGCATTGCGGGTGACAAAGTCAATCTGCGATCCGCCATACGACCCGCCTACGATCACGATGGCTGCGCAGTTGGCAGCAATAGTGGTGTCTGCGCAGAGCTTGTCCAAGCCCTCTTTGGTTTTAGCTTGGATATCGCTTTGAAAAGGCCCACTGCTGGTGAAGCCAATGGCCAAAGTTACATAACCTTGGTTTTTCATCAACACGCTTTCGCCGCCCACACTGGCGTTGACATTGCCAGTGCCATTCCAACCAGGCAAGTACACCAGCACGGGGCGCTTCTCGCCAGCAGGTATGGCAGCGGGCCATTCGGCAATGGCTAAATTGGCGGTAAGCACTTTGCTGCCAGCCGCTGCAACGGTGGGTGGCACACCAGTGGGAGACGCTGCGACAGGGGTAGAGACTGTTGGTGTAACACCAGTAGGTGTAGCGACAGTAGCGGTAGCACCAGCGGGTGTAGCACCGGTGGGCACAGAGGTATTGGGCGCAGATCCCGCAGGCGGCACCACAGCTTCAGGGGCCGCATCGCCCCCGCCCCCGCCGCATGCGCTTAATGCAACGGCGATGCAGCAGGCAGCAAGCCATGACGCAAAGCGTAAAGAAGGGTGTTTGAGGGTCATGGGCGGCTCTTTGTCTAAGGGTTAATTTTTGAAAATTTTGGCACAAGTAATCCAGAGATAGAACGATCTAGAACCTGAATTTTTTTAAACCGATACCGGCTAAATCGACTGCTAAGCCCTACCTTACGGGGGCTTAGCTTGGAAACGGGGCTGCATTATCTGGGCACAAATTTTCAAGCCAAATAGCCCCGTCGCCCAAGGAAATGCTCAATAGTTCGCTATTAAATTAAGAGTGGGTCTACATCCATAGCCCAGCGGATCAGCCCGGTAACTTTGGTTGCCCGCAGGACGGGCTGCCATGCGGCAAGAAACTTTTGCAGCGCGGCGCGCGAAGTGGATTCGACCAGCATTTGCGCACGCTCCACATTGGCAATACGCTGGATGGTCATGGGCACACTGGGGTACAGCGTGACGTGCTCAAACATGGCCATGTTAGATGCCGCTGCGCTGGCGGCTTGCAAAAACGCCTGCGCTGCTTCTTGTGTGCGGGCCTCTGCGCGCACCAGGGCCTGGTAGCTGCTGGGCGGCAGGCCCGCTTGCACGCGCTCGCGCAGCTGCTGGGCGGCAAAGCCGGGGTAGTCGTGCGCTTTGAGTGCAGCAAACAGCGGGTGCTCGGGGTGCTGGGTTTGCAGCCACATTTGCGCGCCTTGCAAGGCGGCATCACGCCCCGCGCGGCCTGCGGCCTGCATGAGCAGGCCAAACATGCGCTCGGGGGCGCGAAAGTCGCTGCTGAACAATGCGCTGTCGGGGTTGATGGCGGCTACCAAGGTAATGCGCCGAAAGTCATGCCCCTTGGCGATCATTTGGGTGCCCACCAAAATGTCCACATCGCCGCTGTGCACATTGGCCAGTTGCTGCTCTAAACTGCCCTTCAAACGGGTGGTGTCTGCGTCCATGCGGGCGATGACGGCCGGTCGGCCGTCAGGGCGTAATAGACCGGCCGGTTGGCCATCGGGGCGCAACAGTCCAGCCGGTTGGCCGTCTGCACCGGCTGTAATACCCATGCCGGTATATACATTGGCCCCTCCAGCGGCTTGCAGCACCACGCTGATGCCCAGGGCTTGGGCCAGTTGTTCTTCGAGCTTTTCGGTGCCACGGCCAAGTGGGGCAATGTCGATGTTGCCGCACTCGGGGCAGGCCCGGGGCACGCGCTCTTGGGTGCCGCAATGGTGACAGCGCAAGGTGCGGTCTATTTTGTGGAACACGCGGTAGGCGCTGCAGTGCGGGCAGTTGGATTTCCAGTCGCAGGCACCGCAGGCCAGCACGGGGGCGTAGCCACGGCGGTTAAGAAAAATGAGCGACTGCTCACCGCGCGCAATGCGCTGCTGTACAGCTTCTAGCAGTGCGGGGGCAAAAACGGTCTTTTTGGGCAGCTGGCGCATGTCCACCATGCGCAGTGTGGCCAGCGCGCCGCCGCCTACGCGCTGGGGCATGTCCAGGCGCTGGTAACGGCCTGTTTCGCAGGCGTGCCAGGTCTCTAGCGAGGGCGTGGCCGAGCCTAGCAGCACGCGGCACGGCAGTGGTTGTGGCACAGGCTGTAGTGCGGGTTGTGGTGCAGTGCTTGTGGCCAGTGCTTGCCAGTCCGCTTGGCGCTGCTGTGTTTCTAGCTTGGCACGCAGTACGGCCAGGTCGCGGGCGGAGTGGCGGGCACCATCTTGGCTTTTGTAGCTGGGGTCGTGCTCTTCGTCCACCACGATCAGTGCCAGGCCAGGCAGGGAGGCAAACACGCTCATGCGGGTGCCCAGCACAATGCGCGCTTGGCCCGTGTGCGCTGCCAGCCAGCTTTTCAGCCGCTGCGCAGGTGCCATGCCGCTGTGCATGCTGACCACGGCGCTTGTGCCATACAGGGGTGCAAAACGCGCGGTAAAGCGCGCCTCTAGCTGTGGGGTGAGGTTGATCTCGGGCACCATCACCAGTACTTGGGGCAGCACAGGGGCGTTGTTGTGGTCGTGGCCATAGCCGTGGGCAGGCTGGTTTAGCACCTGGGCGGTGATGCGCAGGTAGACCTCGGTTTTGCCGCTGCCCGTGGCCCCAAACAACAGGGCGGGCCGGGGGCCGCCTGCGGCGGCAAAAAACTGGGCCATGGCCTCGGTTTGCTGCGCGCTGGCCACTGGCCTGGCCGGTGCGTCCTGGGTGGGCATGTCGCCTGTCTCAGCCGCTGCAGCGCCCGTTGCCTTGGCTTGGTGGCCCGCACTGGCTTGCGCGGCAGCTTTGGCGCTGCGCTGGGTGTGCAGTTTTTGCCTGCGCGCCAGCTGCTGGGCATCCAGCTCACGCAGCTGGGGCGGCAGGGCGGCCAAGGCCACCTCGCCCAAGCCGCGCTGGTAGTAGCGGGCAGAAAACTCCAGCAAAGCACGCCAAGCGGTGTTCAGGGGGGCTATGGCGTCCAGCACCGCAGTGATATCTTTGGTTTTAGCGCGCAGGGTGTCGTTTTCTGGTGCGACAGCCTCGCCCCACACCAGCCCCAGCAGCTCGCGCTGGCCCAGCGGCACGCGCACCAAGGCACCTGCGGCTAGCGCACGCTCACTTCGGTAGGTAAGACGCTGAACCAGTGCACTGTGCACCGGTGTAGCCACCACCACGGTAACCCAAAATTCCAATTTTTAGCCCCTATTCCTCAATTGCACGTGCAGTGTGGTGCGTAAGTGCTTGATTTGTCACGCATTTGTCACTCATCCCAAGAATCTGTGGATAACTTTGTTGATATCTCACCTGCCATCGCTGCAAAGCCTTGCAAATCAAGGCTTTCACTACATTGCCTGCCAAAAAAGCAGATTTAAAAACCTATATAAATCAAGCACTTAGCGCGGCTACAGCATTGATAGCAGGCAAGCCTTTAAAACCCTAGTTTCTTGCACAGCAGCATTTTTTTTGTGCATAAGTCGTGCTGGCCCAACACAAAAACAGGGGTCTTTTGTGCTAGGCAAAGTTGCCTACGCTTTCTGCGGCGTGTGAAGTGGTGGGTTCAGCGCACCGCTGGAGCGTTGCTGCCTAGACTGCGCATGCACCGCCGCCACCAGCGCCGCCACATGCTCGGGCGGCGTGTACTGGCTGATGCCGTGGCCCAAATTAAAAATATGCGCAGGCCCGGTGCCAGTGCCTTGGTGCGGCGCACCGAAGGCTGCCAGTACCTTGGCCACTTCCAGTTCAATAGCAGCAGGCGGGGCAAAGAGCACATTGGGGTCGATGTTGCCTTGTAGTGCTTTAGCATTGCCCCCGTGGCACAGGGCCGCGCGGGCGGTGCCTAAATTCACCGTCCAGTCCAGCCCCAGCACATCGCAGGGCAAGCTTTTCATCTGCTCTAGCCACAGGCCACCGCCTTTGGTAAACACAATGCGCGGCACGATGTTGCCCTGCGCGTCTGTGCGTTTGAGCTGGCCCAGCACGCGGCGGGTATAGGCCAGGCTAAAGGCTTGGAAAGCCCCATCGGCCAGCACACCGCCCCAGCTGTCAAACACCATCACTGCCTGTGCGCCGGCATCTATTTGGGCGTTTAAATACTGCGCTACGGCATCTGCGTTGATGGCCAGCATGTGGTGCATCAGGTCAGGGCGGGCGTAGAGCATGGTTTTTACCTTGCGGTAGTCGTCGCTGCCTTGGCCTTCCACCATATAACACGCCAGGGTCCAGGGGCTGCCTGAAAAGCCAATCAAAGGCACCGTGCTTTTGCCCTCTAGCGTGAGGGCTTTGCGAATGGACGACACCGCGTCAAACACGTACTGCAGTTTGTGCATGTCGGGCACCCGCAGCGCATGCACTGCCGCCTCGTCGCGCACGGGGTGGGCAAAGCGCGGGCCTTCGCTTTGGGCAAACGACAGGCCCAAGCCCATGGCATCGGGCACGGTCAAAATGTCGCTGAACAAAATGGCCGCGTCCAGCGGGTAGCGCGCCAGCGGCTGCAGGGTCACTTCGGTGGCAAAGTCGCGGTTGGTGGCCAGGCCCATAAAGCTGCCTGCCCTGGCGCGAGTGGCACAGTATTCAGGCAAATAGCGGCCGGCTTGGCGCATCAGCCACACGGGAGTGTGCGTGGTGGCGTAGCCTAGGCAGGCTTGTAAAAAGCTGGGGTTGTGAAGCGGGGGAAGTTGCGGGTAGTGCATAGGCTGTATTGTCTCAGGCTTCCATACCGATCTATTCCGCACTGCCCAGGCAAGGGCCACCCCTTTCGGGTGTGTAGCTGGCCTGGCCGCCGGGCTATGTGGGCGGATTTTGGGTTATCCTGTTTACTATGTATTTAATAGCTACTCATCCAGCATTTACTTGGGCGGTAAGGCTGTTTTGCTTGAAAGTCTTGTTTTCTTGGGTTGTGTGGTTTTCTTGGGTCTTTGAAGATGGCTTTCCTGGCTGGTGTGCGTTTGCGCCGCTTGAGTGTGGCCTTGCTGCAAAATCAAGGCTACACCCAATCGATGCATTGCCACGGGCTGTTAGGGAGCTTAGGCAGAATCCAACCGAATAACTACAAAATACATAGCTAACTATGCAGCATTTCCTTGGGCGATAGGCCTAAAACGCTAAAAAAGCGGTTTTAGGCTGTTTGCAATCTATCCCTACTCCAGCGCACTCCAACCCATGTGCCCAGCCTCAAATTCCCTTGCGCAAGCGCCCTGCGCGTGACTGTTCCCTGGCAGTCTCGATAAACTCAGCTACCACCACGCGGGTGCGGGTGCTGCGCCGCCATACCAGGCCTACGTCGATGGGTTCCACGGCATCGCGCAGGGTGCGGGCTTCGATGTATTCTGCGTCTAGCGTCCAGGGGCGGTACAAAAAGTCGGGCAACACGGCAATGCCTGCCCCTACGCCTACCAAAGAGCGCACGGCCTCTAGCGAGGTGGTGCGCATCGTAATGTCGGGCACCAGGCCGTAGCGGCCCCACACCGTGCGCATAACGGCATCAATGCGGTCAGCCTCCAGCACAATGTGCGGGTAGGTGGCGCATTCGGCCAAAGTGAGCTGCTGCTGGCCCGCCAAGGGGTGGTTGGCAGACAGCCACACACGGTTTTTGGCACTGGTTAATACCTCTACTTGCAGGGCACGCGGGTCGCCCAGCGCGTTAGATATCATGATGGCCAGATCCAGCTCGCCGTTGACCAACAAATGCTCTAAAAACTGCGGCTGGTCTTCAATCACGGTGATTTTGACGGACGGGTGCGATTTCTGGAAGCGTGCAAACAGGTCGGCCAAATAGTAGCCTGCCACCAGGCTGGTCACGCCCAGTGTCAAGTCGCCACTGAGCGTTTCTGTCTGCCCACGGTCTATCAAGGCGGCTTCGGCCACTGCCGATATCACTTTGCGGGCGCTGGTTTGAAAGCGGTGGCCGTCCTGGGTTAGCACCATGCCTTTGGATGAGCGTTCAAACAGCTTAAGCCCCAACGTGTCTTCCAGCTCCAACACCGACTTGGTCACCGCAGACTGGGCAATATTGAGCATGCGCGAGGCGGAGGCGACCGATGCGGTCTCTGACACCGCTAAAAAATAGCGAAACTGTTTGAATGTGATGTTCCGCTGCATATTGGATGACTAATAGCGATGGTTAACCCTTGCTATCTATTTTTTAGATAGTTATAGGTGGCAATAATGATCTTTGCAGGGTGCTTTGTCAAGCTTACATTAGGTAAGTTCCTGTGAAAGTAAACGGCTTGCTTACCCACTGGACGCACCTTGACCCCCCTTAGTTCAACCGAACGGAGCAAAGCATGAAATTCACTTCTCTCGCTGTCATCGCCTTAGGTGCCAGCGCATTGGCCAGCGTCAGCATGGCCCAACAGCAACTCAAATCTATTGGCAAAGGCGAGGGCCAGGTCGATATCGTGGCCTGGGCTGGCTATATTGAGCGCGGCGCAACCGACAAAGGTTTTGACTGGGTAACGGGTTTTGAGAAAAAAACAGGTTGCAAAGTCAACGTCAAAACCGCGGGTACCTCCGACGAGATGGTGGCTTTGATGAACGAAGGCGGCTTTGACCTGGTCACGGCCTCGGGCGATGCCAGCACCCGGCTGATTCGCGGCAAGCGCGTGCAGCCCATCAATGTGGCTTTGCTGCCCAGCTACAAAACCGTAGACGAGCGCCTGCAAAAAGCACCTTGGCACTTTGAGAACAACACCCACTACGGCGTGCCCTACCAGTGGGGCTGGAACGTGCTGATGTACAACACCAAAGTATTCGGCGACAAAAAGCCCACCTCATGGAGCACTGTGTTTGAAGAGCAAACCCTGCCTGACGGTAAATCCAACAAAGGCCGCGTACAAGCCTTCGACGGCCCGATCTACATTGCCGACGCTGCCCTGTACTTGATGAAAAAGAACCCCGCGCTGGGCATCAAAGACCCATATGAATTGAACGAAGTGCAGTACAAGGCCGCACTTGAGCTGCTGCGCGGGCAACGCAAGCTGGTGGGCAAATACTGGCACGATGCGTTTGTGCAAATTGACGACTTTACCAACGAGGGCGTAGTAGCGTCTAGCAGCTGGCAGTTCCAGGCCAATATTTTGGGCTCTAAGAAAGCGCCTATTGCCACAGTAGTACCGGTAGAGGGCGCCACCGGCTGGGCAGACTCCACCATGATGCATGTAGACTCAAAAAATCCTAACTGCGCCTACATGTGGATGGAGCATTCGCTCAGTCCCAAGCTGCAAGGCGATTTGTCGGCCTGGTTCGGTTCGGTGCCCTCCGTGCCTGCAGCCTGCAAAGGCAATGCACTGCTTGGGGATGGCGGCTGCGACAGGCAAGGCTTTGGTTCCTTTGACCGCATCTCCTTTTGGCGCACCCCTACTACCCAGTGCAAAACGCAGGACAACAAATGTGTGCCGTACCACAAGTGGGTGTCTGACTACATTGCCGTGCTGGGCGGACGTTAACCGTTTCGCTTAACCCCGCGGTGCCCTGCGCGCGCTGGTGCTCTGCGCGCTGGCTTGGGCAGCCCGCGCGGCGGGGTAGCCTCAACAAGGATAGCAATGTCAGTAGCCGTTTCTTTAGAAAACGTATCGTGTGTATTCAAGTCAGCAGGGCGCGAGGTGCGCGCTGTTGACGATGTCAGTGTCGATATTCAAAGCGGTGAATTTTTTACCTTGCTAGGCCCGTCAGGCTCTGGCAAAACTACCTGCCTGCGCATGATAGGCGGCTTTACCTTGCCCACCAGCGGCTATGTGCGCATTCATGGGCACGACGTGAGCCTGCAGGCACCGTACGCCAGACCGGTGAACACGGTTTTTCAAGACTACGCTTTGTTTCCGCACATGACGGTGCTGGACAATGTGGCTTACGGCCTGATGGTCAAAGGTGTAGACACGACGCAAAGACAAGCCAAAGCACAAAAACTGCTGGAGCTGGTGCAGCTGCCCGATGTGGGGGCCCGAAAACCGGGGCAACTCTCTGGTGGGCAAAGGCAGCGGGTGGCACTGGCGCGCGCCTTGGTCAACGAGCCCAAAGTACTGCTGCTGGACGAGCCATTGGGCGCGCTGGATTTGAAGCTGCGCGAGCAAATGCAAACGGAGCTGAAAAGCCTGCAGCGCAAGCTGGGCATTACCTTCATATTTGTCACCCATGACCAGCACGAAGCTTTGTCGATGAGTGACCGGATTGGTATTTTCAACCAAGGCAAGATAGAGCAAATTGCCACCCCTGCAGATTTGTACGCGCGGCCTAAAACTCGTTTTGTAGCCGAGTTTGTAGGCACGGCCAATGTGCTGCATGGCAACCAAGCCAAGGCGCTGGGTTACCAAGGTGCGGTCATGGTCAGGCCCGAAATGATCGCACTGGGCACGGGTGGTGCGGGAGACCAATCTATCACTGGCACGGTGCAAGAAAAGCAATACTTTGGCTCTTTTTGGCGCTTGCAAGTGGCGGTGAACGGCCCTGCTGTGGCATTGACGGTGGACATTGCCGCCGCATCTGCCAGTCCAGTGCCTGAGGTGGGGCAAACTACCGTAGTGCACTGGCCTGCCCATGCGGTGCACAGCATTGAGGATAAGGCTGCGGCTTAAGTTGCACCCTACCTACGCAGCCATGCAACTACCTTCTTCGACGCACGCGCAACGCAGCCTGTTGGACGCAGCGTCCGACCTGCTGTACCAGCGCAAGGGGCTCATGCTGGCGGTATTGCTGATGCCGCCTTTGCTGTGGTTTGGGGTGATTTACCTGGGCTCCTTGCTCAGCCTGCTGGCCAACAGCTTTTTTCGGTTAGACGACTTTACCGGGCAAGTGGTTAAAGAGCTGGGCTTGGGCAACTTCATTACGCTGTTTGAGCCTGCCAATGTGGACGTGGCGGTGCGCAGCATCACCATGGCGCTGGCCGTCACATTGGCTGCGGCGGTGCTGGCGCTGCCTATCGCGTACTACATGGCGCGCTACGCACGCGGCCCGCAAAAGGCCCTGCTGTACGTGGCCGTGATGCTGCCGCTGTGGTCAAGCTATTTGGTCAGGCTGTACGCGTGGAAGCTGCTATTGGCCAAAGAAGGCGCTGTTTCCTGGGCGCTGCAGCAGGTGCACATGCAGTGGCTGTTAGATGCATTGCTGGCCACGCCCTGGATAGGCGGCAACTCGCTGAGTTTTTCGCCCATGGGCACGTTTATGGTGTTTTTGTACATGTGGCTGCCTTTTATGATTTTGCCGGTCCAGGCTGCTATGGAGCGCATACCCGGCTCTTTCATCGAAGCATCGGCAGATCTAGGGGCCGCACCGGGCGCTACTTTCAAACATGTGGTGTTGCCTTTGGCCATGCCGGGCATTGCCGCAGGGTCTATATTTACCTTCTCGCTCACACTGGGCGACTACATTATTCCGCAGGTCATTGGCAATTCCACCATGTACATTGGCCAAGTAGTTTTTAAGCAGCAGGGCGTTGCGGGCAATTTGCCGTTTGCCGCAGCTTTCTCTTTGGTGCCCATCATCGTCATTGCTGTGTACCTGTGGCTGGCCAAACGCAAAGGGGCTTTTGATGCCCTCTAGCCCAGCCAATACCGGCCGCTTGGGGGCTTCTGTGCCATTGAAGCTGGCCACCTGGGCCGTGGTGCTGTTTTTGCATGTGCCTTTAGTGCTGATTATTCTATATGCCTTTAGCGCCGACGATAAAAGCTATGTTTTTCCGCCGCCAGGCCTGACGACCAAGTGGTTTGCCGTGGCCCTAGCGCGTGACGATGTGTGGGCCGCCATCAAAATGTCAGCAGAAATTGCGCTGTACGCTACGGCCATAGCGCTGGTGCTGGGTGCGCTGGCCGCTGGTGCGCTGGCGCGAACCCAGTTCTTTGGCCGTGAGGCGATCAATTTGCTGTTAATTTTGCCTATCGCTTTACCGGGTGTGGTCACAGGCATTGCGCTGCGTTCGGCCTACCACACGCTGGAGATTCCGTTTAGCTTTTGGACCATTGTGATCGGCCACGCCACGTTTTGTGTGGTGGTGGTGTACAACAATGCGGTGGCCAGGCTGCGGCGTATCAGCCCCTCGCTGGTAGAGGCCTCGATGGACTTAGGGGCCAATGTGTTTCAAACCTTCCGCTATGTGCTGCTGCCCCAGCTGGGTACGGCTTTGCTGGCAGGCGGTTTGCTGGCCTTTGCACTGAGCTTTGACGAGGTGATTGTTACGACCTTCACCGCAGGCCAGCAAACCACCTTGCCTATTTGGATGCTGCAAGAGCTGATACGCCCCAGGCAGCGGCCCGTCACCAACGTGGTGGCGGTGTTCATCATTGCACTTACTTTTATTCCCATCATTGCCGCCTATTGGCTTACGCGCAGTGACGAAGACAGCCAAAACCGCTAGCTGCTACCGACAAACCCTATTTAACCATCATCCGCACCACCACTACCAGGAGTCATGCCATGGGACACACCGATATATTTCAAAGCTTTCCAACCGAGCTGCTGATTGACAACCAGTTTGTCAAAGGCGAAGGCGTTGCCGAACCTGTGCTCAACCCGTCTACGGGCGAGGTGCTGTGCCAAGTGCACGAAGCATCGAACGAGCAAGTGCAGCGCGCAGTGTCTGCAGCGCACCGCGCGTTTGAGTCGTGGTCGCAAACCACGCCGATGGAGCGCTCGCGTTTGCTGCTGAAAATAGCCGATGAGATTGAGCTGCAAGCAGAGAGTTTTGCGCGGCTAGAGTCGCTTAACTGCGGCAAACCGTATGCCCGCGCGCTAGAAGACGAAATCCCCGCCATAGCCGACTGCTTTCGTTACTTTGCAGGTGCTGCGCGCTGCATGACGGGTGCTGTGGCCGGCGAGTATTTGGCGGGCCACACCAGCATGATCCGGCGTGACCCGGTAGGTGTGGTGGCATCGATTGCGCCGTGGAATTACCCTTTGCTGATGGCAGCCTGGAAAACCGCCCCCGCCATTGCGGCTGGCAATACCGTGGTGCTTAAACCGTCGGAGCAGACTCCGTTGACAGCCTTGCTGTTTGCCAAAGTGGTGGCCGCTATTTTGCCCAAAGGCGTGATCAATGTGGTGTGTGGCCGCGGCCCCAGCGTAGGCCAGCCGATGGTGGAGCACCCCCAGGTGCGCATGGTATCGGTCACAGGCGACGTAGCCACTGGCCGCAAAATATTGCAGGCGGCATCGGGCACGCTCAAGCGCACGCATCTAGAGCTGGGCGGCAAGGCGCCTGTCATAGTGCTGGACGATGCAGACATTGCCGAAGTGGTGGCAGGGCTGCGCACTTTTGGTTTTTACAATGCGGGTCAAGACTGCACCGCTGCGTGCCGTGTTTATGCGGGTGCGGGTGTATACGACAAGCTGGTCAGCGAGTTGACCTTGGCAGTGTCCAGTATCAAAATGGGGCTGCAGGACGAGGCGGGTGTTGAAATGGGTCCGTTGATCTCTGACCGACAGCGCAGCCGAGTGGCGAGCTTTGTGGAGCGTGCGCAAATGGCAGGGCATATGGAGGTAACCACCGGTGGCAAGCTGCGGCAAGGCCCTGGCTTCTTCTATGAGCCTACGGTGATTGCCGGTGCGCGGCAAGATGACGAAATTGTGCAGCGCGAAGTGTTTGGCCCAGTGGTGAGCGTCACGCGTTTTGCCGATGTAGAGCAAGCCATTGGCTGGGCCAATGATTCCGAGTATGGCTTGGCCTCCAGCGTATGGACAAAAGATGTGGGGCATGCCATGCGCCTGGCCAAACAGTTACAGTATGGGTGTACGTGGATTAACACGCACTTTATGCTGGTCAACGAGATGCCGCACGGCGGTCTCAAATCCAGCGGCTATGGCAAAGACATGTCGATGCACGCGCTGGAAGACTACACCGTAGCGCGCCATATCATGGCTAAATTTTAGGAGCAAACGATGAAGCATTCATTGAACGAGCAATTGATGGCCCGCAAGGCCGCCGCTACACCCCGCGGTGTGGGTGTGATGGGCAGTTTTTTTGTCGACAAAGCGCTCAACAGCGAGCTGTGGGACATTGAGGGCCGCCGCTTTATAGACTTTGCAGGCGGTATTGCGGTGATGAACACGGGCCACCGCCACCCTAAGGTAGTGCAGGCTATGCAAGCCCAGTTAGAGCGCTTTACGCACACATGCTACCAAGTGGTGCCCTATGAAAGCTATATTGCGCTGGCTGAAAAACTCAACGCCTTAACACCCGGCACCCATGCCAAGAAAACCGCCTTGTTTTCTACAGGAGCCGAGGCCGTAGAAAACGCCATCAAAATTGCCCGCGCTGCTACCAAGCGCAGCGGTGTGATTGCATTTTCTGGTGCATTCCATGGCCGCAGCATGTTTGCCGTGGCCATGACGGGCAAAGTGCAGCCTTACAAAGCGGATTTTGGGCCGTTCCCACCAGAGATCTTCCATGCGCCTTTTCCGTGCCACTGCGCTAATTTAGATGAAGTTAAAAAAGCCATTCACCACATTTTTAAATCTGACATCGAGCCTGCCCGCGTAGCGGCTATTATTTTCGAGCCCGTGCAGGGTGAAGGCGGGTTTAACGTGATTCAGCGGGAAGCTGTCAAGTGGCTGCGCCAGCTGTGCGACACCCACGGTATTTTGCTGATTGCCGACGAAGTGCAAACCGGTTTTGGCCGCACGGGCAGCCTGTTTGCCATGGACCATTTTGTGCAAGACGGCGTGCTGGCCGACCTGACGGTGATTGCCAAGTCGCTGGCCGCTGGCATGACATTGTCGGCCGTGACAGGCCGTGCAGAAATTATGGATGCCCCGTCGCCTGGTGGCCTGGGCGGCACCTACGCAGGCAACCCTATGGCCGTGGCCGCAGCCCATGCTGTGATCGACATCATGGAAGACGAGCAACTGCCCGCGCGCGGCGCTGTGCTGGGCGCGCAGCTGCAAAAGCGCCTGAACGCATTGCGCAGCCAAGTACCTCACATTTTTGATGTGCGCGGCTTAGGTGCTATGGTGGCCTGCGAGTTTCGCAAAACCGATGGCAGTCCTGATGCGGACATGACCAAACGCGTGCAAGCTGCTGCCCTGGCCCAAGGTTTGATTTTGCTGACCTGCGGTGTGGATGGCAATGTGATCCGCTTTTTGTTCCCACTGACGATCGAGCAGGCTATTTTTGACGAAGCTTTAGGTATCTTGGAGTCTGCACTTTTAGCGCAAGTAACAACCTAAGCGTAGGTCACCCAATCGGGCAAGTCCTCCAAATGCGGCAGTGTGTTGTAAGTCACCAGCATGTGCCGCTTGGGTGTATAGGCAAACTCAGTCACGCTGCTGTTGCGGATGCGCAGGTTTAGCTCTATCGTGGTCTCGGGCGATGTACCCAGCACGTGGCCTACTGCCGTGCTGATGGGGCCGCCGCTGCTGACAATGAGCACTTTGGCTTTGTCGTTGTCTGCAAAGTTCTCGCGCACATGGTCTAGCGCGGTGGTAATGCCGCTCACAAATTCTGTATAGCTGGGCATGCCGACGGGCTGCGCGCTGCCGTTCATCCATGCGGCTAAGCCAGCTTTTAGCAAGCGGAAGTGGTGGCGGTAGTTCTCGGGGGTGCGGTCTGTGCTTAAGGGTTCAGAGTGCACGGCTTTAACGACCGCGTCGCTGTCGTATTCATTCAGGCCTCTCCATTCCAGCGCGGGCATCTCAAATCCTGCGCCTTGGCAAATACCTGCGTAGGTTTGCGCATGGCGGCGCAGGGTGCCCATCAGCACACCGTCAAACCGCAGGCCCTTGGCCGCAAAGTATTCACCCAGGCGCACAGCCTGTTGGTGGCCCAGGGGGCTTAAGTTGTCATAGTCTGCCGCACCAAAACTGGCTTGGCCGTGGCGTACGAGGTAGAGTGTTCCCATGGCTGTATTGTGCTGCTTTGGCAGGCACAGGCTTGTCGCAAGCGTTGCAGGTGGGCATGCTGTGTGGTATTAATTGCTATGTTAAGCATAGCTGTTTATGCAGTATTTCCTTGGGCGTTAGGACTATTTTGCTTAAAAAATAGTCTTCTCGCTTAAGAAAATGAGATACAAACTCCTGCAAATACGCGAAATCTTCTCGGACTTGCAGAAAATTATGCCCATAAAATAGATGCATGCTTAAGACCGCTTTGCCCACACTGACCCAATTGCAAGAGGCCCTAAGCAGTATTGCCAGCGATGCGCAGGCACTGTACGGGCAGGGCAGCGTTGCCTCGTATATTCCCGCTTTGGCCCAAGTAGCACCGCGCCAGTTTGGCATGGCTGTGGCACTGGTAGACGGCACGTGCGTGTCCACCGGCAGCAGTGATACACAGTTTTCTATTCAAAGTATTTCTAAACTGTTTACGTTTGTATTGGCACTTAAATTGGTGGGTGACGAGGTGTGGAAACGTGTGGGGCGCGAGCCCTCGGGTGCAGCGTTTAACTCGATGGTGCAGCTAGAAACAGAGAAGGGCATTCCGCGCAATCCGTTTATCAATGCAGGAGCGCTGGTGATTACCGACATACTGACCACACGCTTTGCCCACCTGGACATAGCACTGCTGGGCGCACTGCGCAGGCTGTCAGACAGCCCTGATTTGAACTGGGACATGCAAACTGCCAAATCAGAACGCGACACTGCCCACCGTAATATGGCCATGGCCTATTTCATGAAAAGCTATGGCAACTTTGTCAACGAGCCCGAACTGGTGCTGGACAACTACTGCCGCCAGTGTGCTATCGAGATGAGCTGCAACCAACTGGCACAGGCCACGATGTTTTTAGCCAACGGCGGGTTGGATATTCGCTCCACTGCAAGCGAAAAAGCCTTGTTGGGCGAGCAGTTCTTAAGTGCCGATGCCGCACGCCGCGTGAACGCGCTGCTGCTCACCTGTGGGGCCTACGATGCAGCCGGCGACTTTGCCTACCGCATTGGTCTGCCAGTGAAAACCGGTGTGGGTGGCGGCATCGTCGCCATCGTGCCGAGGATAGGCACCATTGTGGTGTGGGGACCTGAGCTGGATGCAAAAGGCAATTCAGTGCTCGGTGCGTTTGCACTGGAGCGCTTAGTGCAGATAACCGGTTGGAGCCATGATTAAGCGCCATGGTTTAGCGCAGTTTTTTAGCCCGCCAACACCCTGGCAAACACATCGGCATCTACGTTTCCGCCGCACAGGGTAGTGCCCACCACTTGGCCTTGGGTCAGCGCGCGCTCTTGCATCGCTGCCGCAAACGACGCTGCGCCCGCGCCTTCGGCTACGTTATGGGTGTCGCTGTAGATCGCGCGCATGGCAGCAGCCACTTCTGTATCGGTCACTTTAACGATGTGGTCAATATGCGGGATCAACACATCCAATGCCGCTTGGTCGGCAGTGCGGCAAGCCATACCGTCTGCCAATACGGTGGTTACGGGTGATTCAACTACGCGCTGGGCGGCGATAGAGTCGGCATAGCTGGTGGCATGGCTGCTGACTACGCCCACTATTTTTACTATGCACCCAAGCGCTAGTTTGGCTGCAATGGCCGCCGCCGCACCCGAGCCCATGCCGATGGGCACATAGGCTACGTCCAAATGGGGCACAGCCTTGAAAAACTCTAGCCAGTAGGTGCTAACGCCCAATACCAAGTCAAGGTGGAAGCTGGGCACCATGTGCGCGCCACGCTCTTTGGCCAGGTTGATGGCAAATTCTCGCGCTTCTTGAAACTCATTGCCATGTGCTATCAACGTCACTCCCAGCGCCCGCATGGCTGCATTTTTCTCGGTGCTATTGCCTACAGGCACCACGACGGTACAAGGCACACCATGCTTGCGTGCAGCCCAGCCCATGCTTTGGCCGTGGTTGCCGCGTGTAGCGCTTATTATTTCTTTGGGCAAAGCATGGGCTTTTTTCAGCTGCTCAAAATACGTTAAGCCGCCGCGAATTTTGAAAGCGCCCACAGGATTGTGGTTCTCATGCTTAACCCAGCAGTCGGTGCCTAAACGTTCACTCAGCAGCCCCCAGCGGTATTGCGGCGTGGCCTGAAAGTCTTGGTACACCACCTGGGCGGCGGTTTCTATTTGCTCTAATGAAAACATTCAAAGTCCTTGAGATAGCAGGGTAATGGCCCCTTTGGGCGTTTGCAGGGTGGCGCTTAGATTTGCAGGCCCTTGTGTAATGGCAATGCCATCAAGGCCCATGGCGGCATAGGCGGTTTGCAAGGCAGGTGCGTCTGGATGGGTGACGCGGATGCTCTGCAGCGTGATACCCGAGCGCGGCAGGCTGTTGCGCGGGTGCAGGCGCAGGGGTTCTTTATCGTCGGGTTTGCCCCACTGAATCAGCGTGGGCAGCATGCCGCCAAACAAACGCTGGCCATCTTCACGCACGGTGATTTGCCACTGCAACATGCCTTTATTGGTGTGGCGGCTGGCCAGCAGCGCGGGGCCACGGTCAATCTGCAACGCGCTTAAGGCAGCGCATGCAGCGTGTACGTCAGGGGTGTTGGCCACAAAGTGCACTAAGCGCGGCTCCACCGCTACGGCCGCTTGCAGCGCTGCGTCGTCCATATCGAACCAGCGCTTGGTGCCTGGCTTGATACTGGGCGTTGTGTTCGAATTAATGGCAATAATTTCGCAGTACGCCATGGGGTTGGCGGGCGTGGCAATTTTGAACAAGCGGTTGTGCGTACCAAACAGCTTGTGTTCACCACCTTGGCTAGGCGTAATGCCTAGGGTTGCCTCACACCATTGCACGCCTTGCTCAAGCTTATGGGCAACGATGACTAAGTGGTCTATGCTGCAGACCCTCACGCTTGCCACTGCGTGTGCTGAGCCGCCCTCCACGGGTGCCTTCGCAGCTTGGGGCTGCCCGGCGGCGCTCTGTGATTTCATAACACCACCTTGCCGTCAATACAAGTCACCGACGCACCGCCAATCCAAATATCAGCACCCTCTTGCTCTACATGCACGTGGCCTGCGCGCCCCAGCGCTGTGCCTTGCGCGGCCACATAGCGTGTGGGTGCCAAGCCTGCGCCTATCAGCCACTGTGCAATGCCTGCGTTGAGGCTGCCCGTTACGGGGTCTTCGGCCATGCCGTTGTTACCCGGAAAGAAGGCACGCACTTCAAACTGTGTACCGTCGCCCGCAGTTAGCGTGCCGACCACGCCAACTTTACCGCGCGGGCCCACAACGCCAATGTCCAGCCCAGCAAGAATGGCGGAATCGGGTTTGAGTGCCAATACTTGGCTTGCACTGCGCAACATCACGCCGCGCCAATTGGGGCCGTTGTCACACCAGGCATGTGCCACGATATCGCTGCGCTCAATTTTTAAACCACGGGCAATCAACGCCACATCGGCCTCATCCAGCGGCCCACTTTTAACCAACGGCGGCGCAGCAAAAGCCAATCGGCCTGAAGCCACATCACGTTTGATTTTTACCAGGCCTAAACCGCACTCTTGCACGATGTGCGCAGCCTTGGGTTTGCCGCCGCTTTCTAGCCATGCGTGGCATGTGCCTAGGGTAGGATGGCCTGCAAACGGCAGCTCGCGACCGGGGCAGAAGATGCGCACTTTGTAGTCCGCCTTGGCGTGTGTGGGCGGCAATAAAAATGTGCACTCCGACAGATTAGTCCAGTTGGTGAAGTGCTGCATCTGGCCTGCGCTGAGCCCTGTGCCATCTAGCACTACACCTAAGGGATTGCCGTAATAAGCGCGTGCGGTGAACACATCGACTTGTTTGAAGGGGCGCTGGGTCATAAGTACATACTCGCTTGCAATGGAAAGTCATACACACCTTTGCTCG
This sequence comes from Polaromonas sp., assembly GCA_043721235.1. GTDB lineage: Bacteria > Pseudomonadota > Gammaproteobacteria > Burkholderiales > Burkholderiaceae_C > JAAFIP01. The sequence continues at coordinate 20,189 of JAYSRE010000214.1, forward strand.
CAGGGTGGGCCGATATCCGGCTGTACCAGCGCTCAATATGCGGGTAGTCTGGGCGCAGCTGGGGCAGCTCCCACCATCGGTGGATTTCGCTAGCCATAGGAATATCTGCTATCGTCAACGCATCGCCCATTATGAAAGCCCGATGGGCCAAGCGGCTGTTGAGCATGGCAAGCAATGGCTCGGTAGCAGCAACCGATTTTGCTATCACGTCTAGGTTGCGCTGCTCTTGCGGCGTGCGAAACCACTGCATAAATGCTGGGCCACCGGCTGGGTTAAACGTAGTTTGTTGCCAGTCCATCCAGCGCTCTGCATCAAAGCGCTGCTGCAAATCAACTGGGTACAGTTGCCCTAGAGAATGCTTGGCGCACAGGTAGCGCACGATCACATTGCTTTCCCACAAGATAAAGTCATCGTCTTGCAGCAAAGGCACCAGCGCGTTAGGATTTTTTTGCAAATATTCAGGCGTCTTCACCACGCCGTAGCGCAGGCCCGCATCCAAGCGTTCAAACGGCAAACTCAGCGCCTGTGCCGTCCACACCACTTTGCGAACATTCAGTGAGCTGATGCGACCCCAGATTTTTAGTGCTTTGTGCATATTGAATTCTTCAACGCATCGTCACTTTGGCAAATGATCGCGAATCGTCTGCGCAAGCAATGCGATGCCCGTGTCGATTTGCTCCACCGTAGCCGTGACAAACGATAAACGCAGTGTGTGGTTTTGCGCCACTGCGCTGTAAAACGCTGCGCCGGGCACGTAGGCTACATTGCGTTCTACGGCCTTGGGCAACATGTCTGTCGCATTCATGCCCAGCGGCAGCTTAACCCACAAAAACATGCCGCCGTCGGGCGTGTTCCACTGCACGCCAGTGCCAGCCAAGTTTTTCTCTAGGGCATGAAGCATCGCGTCACGCTGCGCTTTGTAAAGAGCGCGGATGGTGGGCACATGGCGGTCGATGAAACCGTCTTTCAGCACCTCGGCTACCATGCGCTGGTTAAAACTGGGCGTGTGCAAATCAGCTGCTTGCTTGGCCTGCAACAGTTTGGGATACAAAGCCTTGGGTGCAACCAGATAACCCAA
>JAYSRE010000215.1:0-21236 GCA_043721235.1 Polaromonas sp.
TTGATAACAGGGTTGTGGTTTCATGTGCGTACCTTACTGGGTTTAATTCAGGGGTGTTGCACTTGGGATTTGAGATGGCCCTCTTTATTTTGTGTACACCGCGGTGCACGCCGTGGCATTTAGCCGCCTAAATCCCGCACAATACGTCTATGAACTGGCTAGACACAATCAAATGGGACGACCAAGGCTTGGTGCCGGTCATTGCGCAAGAACGCGGCAGCGGCGACGTGCTGATGTTTGCATGGATGAACCGTGAGGCATTGCAAAAAACCGCTGAACTGGGCCGTGCGGTGTACTTTAGCCGCTCGCGCAACAAGCTGTGGTTTAAGGGCGAGGAGTCGGGCCACGTGCAAACCGTGCACAGCATGCGCATGGACTGCGACAGCGACGTGCTGCTGCTGACCGTTACCCAGCTGGGCCACGAGCCTGGCATTGCTTGTCATACGGGCCGCCACAGCTGTTTTTTTAGCCAGTTGCAAGGGCTAGAAGCTGGAGACGCGTCCCGCGCAGAATGGAAATCTACCGAACCGGTCTTGAAAGACCCGCACACCATCTACAAATAAGCCCATGACTTCCAACGACTCTTTAGACCAACTGGCCCGCCTGCTTGCCTCCCGCAAGGGCGGCGACCCGCAAAGCAGCTACACAGCGCGCTTGCTGCACTTGGGGCCCGATGCTTTTTTAAAGAAAATTGGTGAAGAAGCCACCGAGCTGGTGATGGCCTGCAAAGACGCTGACCACAGCGCCCACAGCCCCGAGGCCTTGCAAAAAATTGTCAATGAAACGGCCGACTTGTGGTTTCACAATTTGGTAGCGCTGGCCCACTACGGCCTGGGGCCTGGCGATGTGATGGCCGAGCTTGACAAGCGCGTGGGCACCAGCGGGCTTGAAGAAAAAGCCGCCCGCAAAGCCCAAGCACGTGAGGCGGATGCCCGCTAAAGCGCCAGCGAATTGAACAAAAATAATGGGTTAGCCAAGCCATTTCCAGGAGGATCGTGATGTCACAAACCAACTACGCAGACTTTGACGCCAAAAGCCCCGGCGACCGCACGGTGATGCACGTGCTGTACGGCTTGCACACCGTGGCCTGGGCCAGCTTGGGAGTGCTGGCCGTGATTGCCTTGATCGTGAACTACATCAAGCGTGGCGATGAGCATGACCTGATCTACAACGCCCACCATAACTACATGATCAGCACCTTTTGGTGGACTGTGCTGTGGATGGTTCCTGCGGGCTTGGTGGCTCTGCTCATGGGCCTTACTATCATTTTGCTGCCGCTGATTTGGGTTCCGTTCTCGATCGTGGGCTTGTGGTACCTGTACCGCTGCATCAAGGGCTGGTTGCGTTTTAACGACAACCGCGGCCCGCGCTAACACCATGCACACTGACCCCGACTGCATCTTTTGCAAAATTATTGCCGGCGCTATCCCTTCGCGCAAAGTGTACGAAGACGACGAGATATTCGCGTTTCATGACATCCACCCTTGGGCCCCGGTGCATTTTTTAATCGTGCCCAAGCGGCACATTGCCAGCATGGCCCACTTAACTGCGCAAGACGCTGGCTTGGTAGGCCGTATGCTCACTTTGGCCCCCCAGCTGGCGCTAGAGCAGGGCTGCAGGCCTTACCCTCAAGGCGGGTTTCGCATTGTTACCAACACCGGAGCCGAGGGTGGGCAAGAGGTGCAGCATTTGCACTTTCACGTGATGGGCGGGCCCAGGCCTTGGCTCAAAGGGTAATTCAGAACCCGATGGACGGGCAGCCCAGGCGCACTGTTACAGTGCAGTGACACATGCTTGAGGGCGTTAGCTTTGTAGGGGTAAGGGGTTGCAGTCTGGGCAGACTAGAATAACTATTCTTTTATTACGTATTTTTAGGAGCTGTTATGGGATCATTTTCTATCTGGCATTGGGGCATTGTGCTGCTCATCGTGGTTTTAGTGTTCGGCACCAAAAAGCTCAAAAACATGGGCTCTGATTTAGGCGGGGCTGTCAAAGGATTTAAAGACGGCATAAAAACGGGTGGTGAGGCGGCGGCAGACAAAGCGGAGGGCGCTGCAGCCCAAGTGGCCAACGCAGGCGTAGCGGCCAAAGAAACCATTGACGTAGAAGCCAAGCAAAAGTTTTAAGTGATCGACCTTGGTGTCTCAAAGATCGCACTGATCGGTGCGGTCGCGCTGATCGTGATCGGCCCAGAAAAGTTGCCACGTGTGGCCCGTACCTTGGGTGCACTGCTGGGCAAAGCCCAGCGCTACGTGTCTGACGTGAAAGCCGAAGTCAACCGTTCGATGGACCTGGAAGAGCTAAAGAAAATGAAGGAAGGTGTGGAAGGCGCTGCGCGCGACGTAGGAAACTCCATCCAAACCAACGCCTCTGACTTTGAAAAATCGTGGTCAGATGCCACAGGCGATGCCAGCACGGGTACTAATGCACCGCTAGGCTCGATAGAGATGTTCCCTGAGTACAAACACCCGCAAAAAAAGTGGCGCACCAAGGTAGGCGCAACCCCCCAGTGGTACAAAGCCCGCGCAGGTGTGCGCACAAAAGCGCTCTCAGGTGCCGCCCGCGTAGCCAAATACCGCCCTGTCAAATTTAATTAAGCCCTATTTAAATGGGGTCAGATCACATTTAATTGCGGTTCACCCTGCTTTTCAACCCACTTTTTCATGACCATGCCCCCCAAAGACGACGAACTGGCCGGTACCGAGCAGCCTTTTGTAGCGCACCTGATGGAGCTGCGTGACCGGCTGCTGTACTGCGTGTACGGGCTGGTAGTAGCGACCATCATTTTGGCCATCTACCCCGGCCCTAGCGGCATGATCGACTGGGTGGCACGGCCCATCATGGCGCATATGCCAGCGGGCTCTAAGCTGATAGCGGTGGGTGTTTTTTCGCCCTTTTTTGTGCCGCTTAAAGTGCTGATGATGGGCGCTGTGCTGCTGACGTTGCCTTGGCTGATGTACCAAATGTGGATGTTTGTGGCCCCCGGCCTGTACAGCCACGAGAAGAAGTTTGCATTCCCGATGATCATGTTTGGCAGTTTGCTGGCGTACGCGGGTATCGCATTTGTGCAGTTTTTGGTGCTTGAGCGCATGTTTGAATTTATTCAAAAATTCACGCCCGCGTCGGTTGCGGCCACGCCCGATGTAGCCAGCTATGTAGAGAGTATTTTGGGGCTGTACATTGCCTTTGGCTTGGCTTTTCAGGTGCCTATCATTGTGGTGTTGCTCACCCGTTTTAATCTTATGACGGTGGCAAAACTCAGGGAGTACCGGGGCTACTTTATGGTGCTGGCTTTTGTGGTGGCCGCCATTGTGACTCCGCCTGATGTAATCTCCCAGCTGGCGCTGGCAGTGCCCATGTGCATTTTGTACGAAATAGGTATTTTGGTATCGCAGTACTTTGTTAAGTCTGGCAAAGCGCCTGACGCGCCAGATGCAGCGGACAACAAAGAAACCCCTGCTCCTTAGCCTGCCACCTAACCTTCAGATAGCCGCGACATGAGCGCTGCTGCACTGCGCTGTTATCTGTGTTGCCAACAGCGCAATTCGCAAGGGCAATTGCACCCAGGCTGTTGCTTGGGGCTGTTGTGCAACGATAATAGCTTTCTAGGCAAAACTCCTAGGGACACCTGAAGTACCCCATGAACGCACCTCTTGCATTGCACCAACTCGTGGCCTTGGCCCAAGAGCAGCCACGCCTGCGCGAAATTCCGTACAACTACACTTCGTTTTCTGACCGCGAAATCGTCATCCGCTTGCTGGGTGCCAACAGCTGGGACGCACTGGAAGTACTGCGTTCAGAGCGGCAAACCGGCCGCTCAGCCCGTATGCTGTATGAGGTGTTGGGCGATATTTGGGTAGTGCAGCGCAACCCGTATTTGCAAGACGATTTGCTAGACAACCCCAAGCGCCGCAAGATGCTGGCCGACGCGCTGAACCACCGTTTGGCCGAAGTAGAAAAGCGCCGCACGCCAGCATCAGACCCCACGCGCGATGCCCATGTGGGCGCGCTGCTGGCAGCGGCCAAGGTGTGCGTTAAAAAATTCTACGAATCCTTTGCCCAGGTGGTTGACCTGCGCAAACGCACTAACAGCGTGCTCCGCAAAACCACAGCCAAAGACAACATCAAATTTGATGGCCTGTCGCGCGTAAGTCATGTGACGGATGCGACCGATTGGCGTGTGGAATACCCATTTGTCGTGCTCACTCCAGACTCTGAGGCCGAGATGGCAGGCATGGTCAAAGGCTGTATCGAGCTGGGGCTAACGATCATTCCGCGTGGCGGCGGTACGGGCTATACCGGCGGTGCAATTCCGCTCACCTGGAAGTCTGCAGTCATTAACACCGAAAAACTTGAGGCCATGACCGAGATGGAGCTGGTCAGCCTGCCAGGCTTGGCTGCGCCTGTGGCTACCGTGTGGTCAGAAGCGGGTGTAGTTACCCAGCGCGTGGCCGATGCAGCCGAGCGTGCAGGTTTTGTATTTGCCGTAGACCCCACCAGCGCTGAGGCCAGCTGCATTGGCGGCAATATCGCCATGAACGCAGGTGGCAAAAAAGCCGTGCTGTGGGGTACTGCGCTGGACAACCTAGCCTCGTGGCGCATGGTCACCCCCGATGCGCAGTGGCTAGAAGTTACCCGGCTGAACCACAACCTGGGCAAAATCCACGACGCTGAGCTGGCCAGCTTTGAGCTGAAATATTTTGACGCAGGCGGTAAAAAGCTGCTCAAAACCGAGCGCTTGGACATTCCCGGCAAGAGCTTTCGCAAAGAAGGCCTGGGCAAAGACGTCACCGACAAGTTCTTAAGCGGCCTGCCGGGCATTCAAAAAGAAGGCTGCGATGGTTTGATCACCAGCGCCCGCTGGATCGTGCACAAAATGCCGCTGCACACGCGCACCGTGTGCCTGGAGTTCTTTGGCAATTCCAAAGACGCAGTGCCCAGCATTGTCGAGATCAAAGACTATATGTTTGCCGAGCAAAAGCGCACCGGCGTGCTGCTAGCGGGCTTGGAACATTTGGACGACCGCTACCTGAAGGCGGTGGGTTACGCCACCAAATCCAAACGCGGCGGCCTGCCAAAAATGGTATTGGTAGGCGACATTGCCGGGGACGATGCCGACGTTGTGGCGCGCACTGCATCCGAAGTGGTGCGTATTGCCAACTCGCGCAATGGCGAAGGCTTTACCGCCACCAGCCCAGAGGCACGTAAAAAGTTTTGGCTAGACCGCAAACGCACCGCAGCCATCAGCAAGCACACCAACGCTTTCAAAATCAACGAAGACGTGGTGATCCCGCTGCCGCGCATGGCCGAGTACACCGATGGTATCGAGCGCATCAACATTGAGCTGAGCTTGCGCAACAAGCTCAAACTTTGCGACGCACTTGAAGCCTTTTTTGCCGATGGCAACCTGCCGCTGGGCAAAGGCGACGATGCAATGGACATTCCATCAGCCGAGCTGATGGAAGACCGCGTGGCGCAAGCTGTCACACTCATTAAAGAAGTGCGCAGCCTCTGGGCTGGCTGGCTTGCCGATGTGGAAATTAAATTTCTCCAGTTGCAAGACCACTCTTTGCGCGCCAGCTGGAAGATGCAGCTGCGCGGGCCGTTGAACAATATATTTGCAGGTGGCGCGTTTAAAGAAATTAACGAAGAGTGCCAAGCCATCCACAAGCGCGTGCTCAAAGGGCGTGTGTGGGCGGCCTTGCACATGCACGCAGGCGACGGCAATGTGCACACCAACTTGCCGGTGAACAGCGACGATTACGAGATGCTGCAAACCGCGCACGAGGCCGTGGTGCGCATCATGGCGTTGGCGCGCAGTCTGGACGGCGTAATTTCGGGCGAACACGGCATTGGCATCACCAAGATGGAGTTTTTAAGCGACGCTGAGCTGCAGCCGTTTGCCGACTACAAAGCCAAGGTGGATCCTGAAGGGCGCTTTAACAAAGGCAAGCTGCTACGAAATAGAGAGCAAACTTTGCAGCATTTCCTTGGGCGAGAGGCCGAAAATACTCCTAAAAAGGCACCTCAAGAGGCATTTTTCTCTGATTTGACCAATGCCTACACGCCCAGCTTTGGTTTGATGGGCCACGAGTCACTCATCATGCAGCAAAGCGATATTGGCGACATTGCTAAAAGCATGAAAGACTGCCTGCGCTGCGGCAAATGCAAGCCGGTGTGCGCCACGCATGTGCCGCGCGCCAACCTGCTGTACAGCCCGCGCAACAAAATTTTGGCAACGTCATTGCTGATAGAAGCTTTCTTGTATGAAGAGCAAACGCGGCGCGGTATTAGCTTAAAGCACTGGGAAGAATTTGAAGACGTGGCAGACCACTGCACCGTGTGCCACAAATGCTTAAGCCCGTGCCCGGTCGATATTGACTTTGGTGAAGTGTCGATGAACATGCGCAACCTGTTGCGCAAGATGGGGCAAAAATCTTTCCGCCCCGGCAACGCAGCGGCGATGTTCTTTTTGAACGCGACCAACCCCGAGACGATCAAGTTCATGCGCAGTGCGATGGTGGATGTAGGCTTTAAAGCCCAGCGCTTGGCCAACGATGTGCTGCGCGGCTTGGCTAAAAAGCAAACCGCCAAACCTGCTGCCACCGTAGGCACCGCGCCGATCAAAGAGCAAGTCATCCACTTCATCAACAAAAAGATGCCCGGTAACTTGCCCAAAAAGACCGCCCGCGCTTTGTTGGACATTGAAGACAACGACTACGTACCCATTATCCGCAACCCCAAAACCACCACAGCAGATACTGAGGCGGTGTTTTACTTCCCCGGCTGCGGGTCAGAGCGTTTGTTCAGCCAGGTGGGCTTGGCCACGCAGGCCATGCTGTGGCATGCTGGCGTGCAAACGGTGCTGCCACCGGGCTATCTGTGCTGCGGCTACCCACAACGCGGCAGCGGCCAGTTTGACAAGGCCGACAAGATGATCACCGACAACCGCGTGTTGTTTCACCGCGTGGCCAATACGTTGAATTATCTGGACATTAAAACTGTGGTGGTCAGCTGCGGCACCTGCTACGACCAGCTGCAGGGCTACCAGTTTGACAAAATATTCCCCGGCTGCCGCATCATCGATATTCACGAGTATTTGCTGGAGAAGAATATTACCCTGCCCACCCACGGCCCCGGTCAAGGTGCCTACCTGTACCACGACCCGTGCCACAGCCCCATGAAGCTGCAAGACCCGATGAAGACTGTAAAGGCACTGGTGGGCGATGCGGTGATCAAGGCTGAGCGCTGCTGTGGCGAGTCGGGTACGCTGGGCGTGACGCGGCCTGATATTGCTACGCAAATTCGCTTCCGCAAGGAAGAAGAGCTGCTTAAAGACGAAGCTAGCTTGGCAGTTTTGGCCAAAGAGCAGGGCATTGCACCCAAAGCAAATACCAAGATTTTGACCAGCTGCCCCAGCTGCCTGCAAGGGTTGTCACGCTATGGTAACGACCTGAACAATGGTTTACTGGAGGCTGATTACATCGTCGTAGAAATGGCCAACCAGATTTTGGGCGACCAATGGATGCCTGATTACGTGATGGCCGCCAATCACGGCGGTATCGAGCGCGTGCTGGTATAAATAATAAAAGACGGAGACAACAGACACCATGGCAGGTTTAACCAAAGACACCCCCAGCCCGGTAGACATTACCGTGCACCAGCACACGCGCCAGCTAGAAATTAGTTTTTCTGATGGCGCCAGCTTTCACATTCCGCTGGAGCTGATGCGCGTGTACTCGCCGTCTGCCGAGGTGCAAGGCCACGGGCCGGGCCAAGAGACGCTGCAAACCGGTAAGCGCTTGGTGGGTTTGCAGTCGATGGAGCCGGTAGGCAATTACGCCGTCAAGCCCGTGTTTACCGATGGCCACGAGAGCGGCTTGTTCTCGTGGGATTACCTTTACCACCTGGGGCTGAACCAAGGCGCACTGTTTGCGCAGTACGAAGCGCGCTTGGCCGCCGCAGGCGCTACCCGCGACACCCCGATGGCCGTGGCAAGCCACGTGCACGGCGCAGGCTGCAACCACTGATAAATTATGGCCCAAACCCATTTTGGTTACAAAACCGTCAACGAGGCCGACAAGGCAGCCCAAGTGCGCGGCGTGTTTGACTCGGTAGCGTCTAAATACGACATCATGAACGACCTGATGTCGGTGGGCCTGCACCGCGTGTGGAAGGCCTACACCATCATGGTTTCAGGCGCTACGCAAGGCTCCAAGGTGCTGGACATTGCGGGCGGCACGGGTGATTTGGCCTTGGCGTTTGCCAAAAAGGTGGGCCCCAGCGGCCAGGTAGTGCACACCGACATTAACGAAGCCATGCTGCGCGTGGGCCGTGACCGCTTGGTCGATGCAGGGGTGCACTTACCCACCATGGTGTGCGACGCTGAAAAGCTGCCTTATGCAGATAACAGCTTTGATATTGTGACGGTGGCCTTTGGCCTGCGCAACATGACCCACAAAGACAAGGTACTGGCCGAAATGTGCCGTGTGCTCAAGCCGCGCGGCAAGCTGTGCGTGCTGGAATTTTCCAAAGTAGCCCAGCCACTGCAAAAGGCGTATGACTGGTACTCTTTTTCTGTGCTGCCTAAATTAGGCTCCATGATCGCCGGCGATGCACAAAGTTACCAGTATTTGGCTGAGTCTATCCGCATGCACCCTGACCAAGCCACGCTAAAAACCATGCTGCAAGGCGCTGGGTTTGGGCATGTCGATATCCACAATATGACCGGCGGTATTGTGGCCTTGCACATGGGAATTAAGTGCTAGCGTGTTTAATACAGTGTTAGTATTTAATTGAAGTAGGAGGCATTATGAAATTATGGTCTTTGGTTCTGGTGGCAGCGATGTTGGTGGTTGGTGTGAATGCCGATGCTGCCAAGCGTTTTGGCGGCGGCAAGTCAATGGGCAAGCAGTCTGGCAATGTGACGCAAAATCAAGCTGCGCCTAACGCTGCCGGCGCCCCGGCCAATGATGCTGCCGCTAAGCCTGCCGCCGCTGGTGCACCTGCCGCAGCAGCAGCGCCCAAGCGGCCGTGGGGTGCCATGCTGGGCGGTTTGGCCGCTGGTCTGGGCTTAGCTTGGCTGGCCAGCTCCTTAGGCTTAGGCGCTGGGTTCGGGCAATTTTTAATGTTTGGCCTGCTGGCTTTGGCTATTATGCTGGGCGTAGGCTGGTTTATGCGCCGCCGTGCGCAGGGTAACGCAGCTGCTTCGGGTGGCGCACCTTTTGCCTTCCAAGGTGCGGGCAATGCCACCAGCCCCAGTGCAAGCTACCGCCCAGAAAATGTAGGCAATGACGCGTCGGCCCGTCCGTGGGAGCGCAACAGCACCGCTTTTGAAGCCGCGCTGCCGCCCGGCGGCAGCATGATTGGTTCGGCCATCGGCGGTACCAGTGCAGGCTTGGCGGGTAGCCAGTCTTGGGGCATTCCGGCAGACTTTGACACCAACGGCTTTTTGGCTTCAGCCAAGCAAAACTTCATCACGCTGCAGTCGGCATGGGACACCTCTGACATCAACCGCTTGCGCTCGATGATGACCGACGACATGTTGGGCGAGATCAAGTCACAGTTGGCCGAACGCGAGCTGCACACCGGTGCGGGTGCGAACCACACCGAAGTGGCAGCGCTGGATGCCAAACTGCTGGGTATTGAAGAGCTGGACACCACCTGGCTGGCCAGCGTAGAGTTTTCAGGCATGATTAAAGAAGACCCCGCGCAAAGCCCTGGCCCGTTCCGCGAAGTGTGGAACATGACCAAAGCCAAGTCGGGTACCGGTGGCTGGCTGGTGGCAGGTGTGCAGGCGCTGCAATAAAATAGCCTATATTGAGGTCTATTGCGCTGAAGTGGCGCGGCAGCACCTAATTGCTTCGATAATCAGGGGACGTATGAAAACCGCGTCCCCTTTTTCTTTGCCCTTTGCTTTCCCCCCCAACTTGCAAGACCTGCCTGCATGGATGCAGCCGCCCGACTGGCTGGTGCGCGAGCTGCAACAGCGTATCGTACTGGCGCTAAACCATGTGCTGCAGCAAGAAACTGAGGCCATGGCCCGTCTTTCAAGGCAAAAAGGCCGTGTGGCCCAAGTAAATGTTGCACAGATAGCTATATCTTTAGTAGCAACACCAGCTGGATTGGTGGACATTGCCCCGCCGGGCAGCAAACCCGACCTGAGCTTGACGGTAACCGAGACCAACCCCTTGGCCATGCTGAAAACCACCTTGCGCGGTGAAAAGCCGGCTATTCAAGTGCAAGGTGACGTGCAATTGGCCGCTGAAGTGAACTGGCTGGTAGACCATGTGCGCTGGGATGCAGAAGAAGACCTTAGCCGCATTCTGGGTGATGCGCCCGCCCACAGCATAATGCAGGCCCTGCGCCAAGCGGCACAGATGCTTAAGAAGTTCGCACCAGCAGCGGCGCAAACACCGCCCTATGGCCATGCGCCCAGTAGTGTACCCGCTGGTGAGGCTGCTGGCACTGCTACGCCGCCTGCAGGTTTTGGCGCGTAGGTAGCACGGCATGGGTTTGGCATTTCGACTATGGCGCGGCATTTTTATTGTTTTTATTGTGCTGCGCTACGGGCTGGACGAGCTGGTCCTGTCGAGCTTTCAAAAGCCGTGGATCAAGCTGATCACCCGCCTCGTATCGCTGGGGCGCAACCTGCGCGCGCCACGCGGCCAGCGCCTGCGCGAAGCGCTGGAGCGCCTGGGGCCGATTTTTGTGAAGTTTGGCCAGGTTATGTCCACCCGGCGCGACCTGCTGCCCATCGACATTGCCAACGAGCTGGCACTCTTGCAAGACCGCGTACCGCCGTTTAGTTCCGACATAGCGGTGGCCACCATCGAGCGCGCCTTTGGCCGTACGGTGCAAGATATTTTTGTCAGTTTTGACCGCACCCCGATAGCCAGCGCCTCGATAGCCCAAGTGCACTTTGCAGTACTGTTAGACAAAAAAGGCCAACAGCGCGAGGTGGCGGTCAAAGTGGTGCGCCCCGGCATGCTCAAAGTCATTGAAAAAGACTTGGGCCTCATGCGCATGATGGCCGGTTGGGTTGAAAGTTTAAGCGCCGACGGCAAACGCCTAAAACCGCGCGAAGTGGTGGGCGAGTTTGACAAATACCTGCACGAAGAGCTTGACCTGGTGCGCGAGGCGGCCAACTCTGCCCAACTGCGCCGCAACATGGCCGGGCTTAATTTGGTGCTGATCCCTGAGATGCACTGGGACTTTTGCCACCCCGATGTGATCGTGATGGAGCGCATGACCGGCGTGCCCATCAGCCAAATAGACAAGCTGCGTGCCGCTGGGGTAAACATTAAAAAACTGGCCAGTGACGGGGTAAATTTGTTCTTTACCCAAGTTTTTCGCGATGGATTTTTTCATGCCGACATGCACCCAGGCAACATCCAAGTCAGCCTAGACCCGCAAACTTTCGGGCGCTATATTTCGCTGGATTTTGGCATTGTAGGCACCCTCACCGAAGTCGACAAAGAGTACTTGGCGCAAAACTTTGCTGCATTCTTCAGGCGTGACTACAAACGTGTGGCCGAGCTGCACATCGAGTCGGGCTGGGCACCTGCTGCTACGCGGGTAGACGAACTAGAGTCGGCCATTCGCGCCTGCTGCGAGCCTTATTTTGACCGTCCACTCAAAGAAATATCGCTGGGCATGGTGCTGATGCGCTTGTTCCAAACCTCGCGCCGCTTTCAGGTTGAGATTCAGCCGCAGCTGGTGCTGCTGCAAAAAACCTTGCTCAATATTGAAGGTCTGGGCCGCGATTTAGACCCCGACCTGGACCTGTGGGCCACGGCCAGACCGTTCCTGGAAAAGTGGATGCTGGAGCAAATTGGCCCGCAAAAGTTGCTAGAACAGCTCAAAGCCCAAGCCCCGCGCTATGCCAAGCTGCTGCCCGAGCTGCCGCGCCTGTTGCACGACTATTTGCAGCAACAAAAAGGCCAAAACTCACACGATATACAGCTGTTGATTGCAGAGCAAAAACGCACCAACCAGTTGCTGCGCACCATGGGCTTTACGGCACTAGGCTTTGTTGCAGGCTTGTTGGTAATGCAAATTGTAGTGAAGTTTGTTCGCTGGTAATTTGGCAGTTTTTGCTATTTATTAAATAGCTAACTATGTAGCATTTCCTTGGGCGATAAGCCTAAAGAGTATTCAAAGTACACAGAAAAAGATATTTACCTGTGTGCCAGCTTGCGCTGCTGTCGCGCTAAAACCACCGCGTAGGCGACGACAGCGACAGTCACTACGGCCATTAGCAAAGTAGCCGCTGCATAGATAGACGGGTTCACGCCCCGGCGGGCGTAGCTGAAAATCACCTGCGGCAAGGTGGTAACGCCCGGACCTGACAAAAACTCTGACACCACCACATCGTCAAACGACAAGGTAAACGTGAGCAGCCATGCGGCCAACAGCGACGGCACGATGTTAGGCAAAGTTACCAAGAAAAAAACCTGGCCTGGGCGGCAGTTCAGGTCCATAGCGGCTTCTTCGAGCGAACGGTCCATTTCTGACAGGCGAGACTGAATTACCACCGTGGCGTAGGCCATGCCCAGCAAAATATGCCCCACCACAATGGTGACAGTGCCGCGGTCAGGCCAGCCTAGCGCGCGCTGCACGCCCACCATCAGCAGCAGCAGCGACATGCCCACAATCACCTCGGGCATCACCAGCGGCGCATTGACCATGCCGGTAAACGCCACGCGACCACGAAACTGCCCCATGCGCACCAAGACATACGCCGCCAGTGTAGCCAGCACGGTGGCCAAGGTGGCGCTGATCAAGGCGATTTTGAGCGACAGAAAAAAGCCTTCCACCAGGCGCGGGTCAGAGCCGAGAGCCTGGTACCAACGCAGCGAAAACCCCGTAAACACGCTGTCTTGGCGGGTGCTGTTGAAAGAGAAGATAACCAAAAATAGCAATGGCGCGTACAGGAAAAGATACACAGCGGCCATCCACAGCTTGGCCAAATGGCGGTGCGCCCAAGAAAATAGAGGGTTAAACATGGGCTGCCTGCCTGTGCGGTCAGTAGGTTGCGCGCTGGGTTACGCGGTGCTGGTACCACACCAGCGGCGCAATCACCACCACAATCATGATGATGGCCAAGGCACAGGCGCGGGGCCAGTTGTTGCTGCTGAACATTTCGTCCCACACCACACGGCCAATCATGATATTTTCGGCCCCGCCCAACAAGGACGGCACAACAAACTCGCCCATGCACGGAATAAAAACCAGCATGGACCCAGCAATAATGCCGGCGCGGCTGAGCGGCACGGTTACCCGGCAAAACGTAGTCCATGGGCCTGCACCCAGGTCTTGCGCGGCCTCAATTAAACGCAAGTCCATTTTGACCAGGTTGGCATACAGGGGCAAGATCATAAAAGGCAAATACACATAGGTCATGCCTACCAGCATGGACACATCGGTGTAGAGCATTTGGATGGGCTCGGCAATGATGCCCAGCGCCATCAGCGTGTCGTTAACAATGCCTTGGTCGCCCAAAATGCCCTTCCACGCATAGACGCGCAGCAAAAACGAGGTCCAAAACGGCAGCATCACCAGCATCAAGTGCAGGGGCCGCTGGTGAACCGGTGCGCGCGCTACAAAGTAAGCAAACGGGTAGCCAATAACAAGGCAAAAAACCGTGGTTAAAAAAGCATATTTGAGCGATAGCAGATAGGATTCGGTGTAAATGGTGCTGCCCAGGCTCCCATCTTCACCCCGAAAAATAGACACGTAGTTGTCTACTTTCAAAGTTAAGCGCCAAGCCCCTTGGTTGTAAGACAGCATCTGGGCAAAAGGGTCTAAGCCCTCGCCCATGTCGGTCAGGCTGATGCGCAGCAAAATGACAAATGGCAGCGCAAAAAACAACAGCAACCAAAGGTAGGGGATGCCCAATACGGTTTTACTGCCGGGCGTGAGAGCCCGGATTAAAGCCCCGTGCGTGAGAGCCCGGGGCCATGTTCCCGGCTTACCCCCTGTGTGCTTGGGCACTGGCATACAAGGACTTACTTACCTTTTTTAAACGCGGTGTACACATTGCTCAGCGACTCGCGCGAAGCATTGGTAAAGTTGCCTGCGGGCACCATGGCTGTCAAGGCCGCTGGTTCTAAAAATATCGACTTATCAGCCACCATCTCGGGCTTGACCATGGCCGCACTGGCTTTGTTTGCGGTCATGTAGCTCAGCTCGTTGGTAAAGGCTGCCGATACGTCAGGCTTGAGAAAGTAATTAATGAACGCGTGGGCGTTGTTGGGGTGCTTGGCATCTTTGGTCACGGCCATATTGTCAAAGAAAATCAAACCGCCGTTTTGCGGTATTAAAGCTTCGATGACGAAGCCGGTTTTGTTCTCTACCGCACGCCCTTTGGCAATGTTGATGTCGCCCGCCCAGCCCAGCGCCACGCAGGCTTTGCCGCCTGCCAGGTCGTCAATCATAGTGCTAGAGAACAAACGGATGTCTTTGCGCACTTTGGCCAGCATTTCGCCTGCTGCTTTATGGTCGGCGGCATCGTTAGAGTAAGCGTCTTTGCCCAGGTAATGCAGCGCGGGGGGCAGCACCTCGGTGGGGGAGTCTAGGTAGGCTATGCCGCACGACTTGAGCTTGGATGTGTAGGTGGGGTTAAAAACCAGGTCCCACACGTTGGCAGGCATGGGCGTGGTGCCCAAGGCTTTGGTAACTTTGGTTTTGTTAATGCCTACGGTGGTAAAACTCCAGGCCCAGGGAATCAGGTAGGCGTTGCCGGGGTCAACCGAGACCAGCTTGGCCATGAGGGTGGGGTCTAGATTACTGGCGTTGGGAATTTTGCCTAAATCCAGCTTTTGCAGCATACCGGCTTCAATCTGGCCCTTAGAAAATGTAGAGCCGGGCACCACAATGTCGTAGCCGGTGTTGCCCGCGACCAATTTTGCGTTCAACGCCTCATTATTTTCAAAAGTTTGGTAGTTAACCTTAATGCCGCTTTCTTTCTCAAAATTGGCCAGCATGTCTTTGGCAATATAGTCGGGCCAGTTGTAAACGTTGAGTATTTTTTCTTCGGTATTGGCCGCAGGTGCTGCAGCCACCGGGGCAGATGCAGCGGATGCAGCAGGCGCGCTGGCTGCGGGTGGGGTTGCTGGTGCTGCTGGGGCCTCGTCTTTTTTACTGCAGGCCGCCAATGCCAAGGTGGCTAAGGCCAAAATCCAAGTGTGTTTATTCATAGTGTCCAAGAGGTTGATGGGTTAAAAAAATGTGCTGCAGCATTTTTTATAAATTGTAGGCCAGCAACAGCCTGCTTTGCAAGCAAAGTTACGGAGGGTTTTAAGGGCAGGGCTTTATAATCAGAGGTTTTGCAATAAATACCCCCATTCCATGCCCATCTATGCCTATAAATGCGAAGCCTGCGGCCATGCCAAAGACGTTTTGCAAAAAATTTCTGACGCACGGCTCACGGCGTGTCCTGTGTGCGGGGCCGAAGCGTTTCAAAAACAACTGACCTCCGCAGGCTTTCAGCTCAAAGGCTCTGGCTGGTATGTCACTGACTTTCGCGGCGGCGAAGCTGGCAAAGCCAGCGACGGGGCTAATTCTGGCGTAGGTACCGAGGCCAAAGCTGCCCCTAAACCAGACACCAAAGCGGCAGACAGCACCAGCTCGCCTGCAGCGGCCCCTGCCAATGTGCCCAGTGCATCTAACGCGCCCAGCGTCAGCCCTGCACCCAGTACTTCTTCTGGTCCTGGCCCTAGCTCCGTACCTGCCGCCAAAGCTGCCCCAGCGCCCAGCGCGGCCTCCAGCACCTAAAAATACGACCATGAAATCTGTGCGCAAATGGCTGCTGGCGGGCCTGTTGGTGATTGTGCCCTTGGGTATCACTGTGTGGGTGCTGGAATGGATTATTTCCAGCCTTGATAAAACCCTGCTGATTTTGCCGCAAGCTTGGCGGCCAGTGAGCTTGTTGGGCATCAATATTCCCGGCTTTGGCGTGATCTTGGCTTTCGCAATTTTGCTGCTGGTAGGCGCTGTGGCCAGCAACTTCTTTGGCAAAAAGCTCATGTTGTGGTGGGACTCTTTGCTCAACCGCATACCGGTAGTGCGCTCGATTTACTCCAGCGTCAAGCAAGTCTCAGACACGCTGTTCTCTGACAGCGGCAACGCTTTTCGCAAAGCCGTGCTCATCCAGTGGCCACGCGCAGATGTGTGGACGATTGCTTTTGTCACAGGCACGCCCGGCGGTGATGTGACCAACCATTTGCACGGCGACTATGTGAGCATTTATGTGCCCACCACGCCCAACCCCACTGGCGGCTATTTTGTGATGCTTAAAAAGAACGACTGCATCGAGCTGACCATGAGCGTGGACGAAGCGCTGAAATACGTGGTGTCGATGGGCGTGGTAGTGCCTGGCGGCCCGGCCACCTTGCCCGCTGTAGCCAAGCCGTCGGCTTAGAGTAACCAACCGAACCCTGATTTTTAAATGTTCGCCCCACAAGGGCTGGAAGTGTAAATATGTCCCAAGCAAGCCTTCAAGCCGCCCAACAAGCGGTCTCTAACCCTGCGTCGCTCATGCGCACCAGCTACTGCGGTCTGGTCACTGAAACGCACCTGGGCCAAGTGGTTACCTTGTGTGGCTGGGTTAACCGCCGCCGCGACCACGGGGGTGTGATTTTTGTTGACCTGCGTGACCGCGAAGGCTATGTGCAAGTGGTGTGCGACCCCGACCGCGCCGACATGTTCAAAACTGCAGAAGGCCTGCGCAACGAGTTTTGCATCCAGATCAAAGGCCTGGTGCGCGCGCGCCCTGCAGGCACTGTCAACGATAACCTCAAAAGCGGCAAGATCGAAATCTTGTGCCACGAGCTCACGGTACTTAACGCGTCGATCACTCCGCCGTTCCAGCTGGACGACGACAACCTGAGCGAGACCACGCGCCTGACCCACCGCGTACTGGACCTGCGCCGCCCGTACATGCAAAACAACCTCATGCTGCGCTACAAAGTGGCCATGACGGTGCGCAACTACCTGGACACGCACGGTTTTGTCGACATCGAAACCCCTATGTTGACCAAAAGCACGCCCGAAGGTGCGCGCGACTATTTGGTGCCCAGCCGAGTGCAAGAAGGCCAGTTTTTCGCGCTGCCGCAGTCGCCGCAGCTGTTTAAGCAACTGCTGATGGTGGCAGGCTACGACCGTTACTACCAAATCACCAAATGCTTCCGTGACGAAGACCTGCGCGCCGACCGCCAGCCCGAATTTACCCAGATAGATATTGAAACCAGCTTCCTTACCGAGCAAGAAATCCGTGACATGTTCCAAGGCATGATGGTGCAAGTGTTTAAAAAGACAAAGAACGTTGACCTGGGCGAGTTCCCGGTAATGACCTATGCCGATGCAATGTACAAATACGGCTCGGACAAGCCCGATTTGCGTTTGAATCTCGAATTCACCGAGCTGACCGACGTGATGGGTGACGTGGACTTTAAAGTCTTTTCAGCCCCCGCACTCATGAAAAACGGCCGCGTAGTGGCCCTGCGCGTGCCCAAGGGCGGCGTGGAGGGCGCGGGTATTTCGCGCGGCGAGATCGATGCCTACACCGAATTTGTCAAAATCTACGGTGCCAAGGGCTTGGCCTGGATCAAGGTGAACGACATCACCAAAGGCCGTGAAGGCCTGCAGTCGCCGATAGTTAAAAACCTGCACGATGCAGCGCTTAAAGCGATTGTCGAGCGCACGGGCGCGCAAAACGGTGACATCCTGTTCTTTGGCGCCGATAAGGCCAAAGTGGTGAACGATGCCATCGGCGCGCTGCGCCTGAAAATCGGCCACAGCGAGTTCGGCAAAAAGAACGGCCTGTTTGAAGACCGCTGGGCTCCCCTGTGGGTGGTGGACTTCCCGATGTTTGAATTTGACGAAGAAAACCAGCGCTACACGGCGGTGCACCATCCGTTTACCGCACCTAAAGACGGCCACGAGGACTGGATGGTCACCGCACCCGAGAAGTGCATCGCCAAAGGCTACGACATGGTTTTGAACGGCTGGGAGATCGGCGGCGGCTCGGTGCGTATCCACCGCGCTGACGTGCAGGCCAAAGTGTTCGATGCCCTGAAGATCAGTCCCGAAGACCAGCAGCTGAAATTTGGCTTTTTGCTAGATGCGCTGCAGTACGGCGCACCCCCACACGGTGGCCTGGCCTTTGGCCTGGACCGGATCATCACGCTGATGACCGGCGCAGAGAGCATCCGCGATGTGATCGCCTTCCCCAAAACCCAACGCGCCCAGTGCTTGCTTACGCAAGCGCCGTCGCCAGTGGATGAAAAGCAGTTGAAAGAGTTGCACATCAGGTTGCGCGCGCCTACTGCCGCAGCGCCTGCCGCTGCATAAACTGCAGCAGAGTACTGAAAAAAGCGCTGTGTACAGCGCTTTTTTTGTTTATAAAATATCCTGTAATGTACAAGATACCCCAGTCCGTTTTGGTTGTGATCTACACACGTGCGCTGCAAGTACTGCTGATTGAGCGGGCTGACGCGCAGGGCGTGGGCACCGGGTTTTGGCAGTCGGTGACGGGCAGCCTAGACGCAGTGGATGAGCCGCCCGAGGCGGCCGCGCGGCGCGAGGTGTGGGAAGAAACGGGTATCGACACCACCCAACCAGGCTGTGTCTTGCGCAACTGGCATGTCGAAAATACCTACGACATTTACCCACAGTGGCGACACCGCTATGCCCCCGGCGTACTGCGCAACACCGAGTCTGTGTTTGGTTTGCAGGTGCCCCAAGGCACACCCGTAGTTTTAAGTCCAGGTGAGCATGTGGCCTACCAATGGCTACCCTACCGTGCAGCGGCAGGCTTTTGCAGCTGGGCATCCAATGCGCAAGCAGTGGAAAGTCTGCCACGCAACGCTGAGCCATAAATATAAACGTTTTAGCCCTGTCGCCCAAGGAAATGCTGCATAAGTAGCTATTAAAAACAGAGTAAGTGCCGTGGGTCAGTGCACCCAGCAAAAACCTTATTTCAACTGCCCAGCGCATCCACTGCACAATAGCCTGCATGAAAACTGCTGTACCACTGCGCGTAGCCACCTGGAACATTCACAAAGGGGTCCGCGGCTTGGGGCTTAACCGCAGGCTGGAAATTCACGATATGGTGCATGCGGTAGAGCAGTTTGATGCTGACATTATTTGCCTGCAAGAAGTGCGCAGCGTGAACCACAAAGAGGCCAACTACTTTACCCGCTGGCCCGATCTGCCGCAGGCTGACTATCTGGCGCCTGAAGGCTACGAGGCTGTGTACCGCAGCAACGCCATCACCCGCCACGGTGAGCATGGCAATGCCTTGCTGTCGCGCTGGCCAGTAATCAGCCACCAGCATGAAGACATGAGCGACCACCGCTTTGAGCAGCGTGGCCTGCTGCACAGCGAAGTGCTGGTAGCTGGCAACCCCGTGCATGTGATTGTGGTGCACCTGGGGCTGATAGCCGCCAGCCGTGCGCGCCAGCTAGCGCAACTGGCGCTGTTTATAGAGCGCGAAATACCCCAGGCCGCTGCGCTGGTAGTGGCGGGCGACTTTAACAGCCCCGGCGCGCCGCTTAAATGGGCGCAGCACGCGCTTAAAAGCAAAGCCACTCCAAGCGCCGAGATCAATACGGCAAGTTTGCCGCGCACCGCCACTTTCCCGTCCCGCTTGCCGCTGGTGCAGCTAGACCATATTTTTGCACGCCATGCGGTGCCTGTGGCCAGCCACGTGCCGCGCGGTGCGGTGTGGGCGCGCATGTCAGACCACTTGCCGCTGATTGTAGATTTCACCCTGTAAACGACCCCTGAGCATGTCTGTTTTCACCCCTGGTCACCACATAGCGCTGTTGCAAGGCAGTGCAGAGTTCTTTCCTGCGATGGCGCAGGCGATAGACGCTGCCCAGCACGACATTCGCATGGAAACCTATATTTTTGACTTTACCTCCAGCGGTGCCGACATAGGTGCTGCACTGGCCCGCGCTGCGCTGCGTGGTGTGCGCGTGCAACTGGTGGTGGACGGCGTGGGCACGGGCGCATTGCCTGCCGACTGGCGTGAGCGCTTTGAGGCTGCCGGCGTGCAGTGCCTCGTGTATAACCCGCTAGGCCGTTTGGGCATGCTGGTGCCCAGCCGCTGGCGCAGGCTGCACCGCAAGCTCTGCGTGGTAGACGGCGGCACCCCGCAGGCAGTGGCGTTTTGCGGGGGTATCAATATTTTGGACGATTTTTACGACCCCAACCATGGCGCTTTGGCTGCTGCCCGGTTTGACTTTTCTGTGCGCGTTACGGGTCCGCTGGTAGACGCGGTGCTAGACGCTACCGGCAGCCTGTGGCAGCGCCTGCAAACCGTCAACAAACTGCGCCAACGCGAGCTGGGCGCGGCCATGACATCGTGGGTAAGCGCGCGCGCTGTTTTGTTTGGCCAGCAAGCCCGTGCGGCGGCGGCCTTGGCATCGCTGGGTGACACCAGCACACTGAGCAAGGCAGCACTGCTGCTGCGCGACAACCTGCGTAACCGCAAAAATATAGAGCGAGCCTATCTCAAAGCCATAGGCTCGGCCCGCCATGAGGTCATCATTGCCAACGCCTATTTTTTGCCTGGCGGCAAGTTGCGCAAAGCCATCATCGCCGCCGCGCAGCGGGGGGTAAAGGTTAAGCTGCTGCTGCAGGGCAAGTACGAGTACTTTATGCAGTACCACGCAGCCCGCCCCGTTTACAGCGCGCTCTTGGAAGCAGGGGTAGAAATTCACGAATATGCCGCCAGCTTTTTGCACGCCAAGGTGGCTGTGGTAGACGCAGACCAACCCCAAGCGTGGGCCACTGTGGGTTCGTCTAACCTAGACCCCTTAAGCCTGCTGCTGGCGCGCGAGGCCAACATCGTGGTGCAAGGCAGTGCCTTTGCGAAAACCCTGCGCGCTAAGCTGGAGCACGCCATGCAGCACGGCGGGCAGCAGATCAACCCAGCCGACTACAAAGATCGCCCCCTGGCCCAGCGCCTGCGCGACCACGGAGCCTATTGGGTCATGCGCGCGGCGCTGTGGGTGACGGGCAACCGCTACTAGCCTGGCGTGTTGGAACGGGCGTGTTGGAACTGGCATTAGTGCCTGGTCAAACCTAATTTACTATAAAAAATATAGCTGCTTGTGCAGCATTTCCTCGGGCCAGACCCTAAAAACCCTAAAAATTTAGATCGGTTAACATTATTCTTATGTTAATGAAAACTAAAACCACTATGACCACCCCCGACACAGACATCG
>JAYSRE010000216.1:0-2836 GCA_043721235.1 Polaromonas sp.
CTGAGTTGTCGCTTTCTAAATTTCAGCGCAGATTTTATGCGGACCGTACTACCTGCCGCTGCACAAAATCCATAAACACCGACGCAATGCGTGACAGGCGGCGGTCGCTGCGCCACACCAACTGCCAGTTGCGCGCAATGGGCAAGCCTGCCATGGGCAGCACCGCCAACCCTTCGCGTGCGGGCGTACTTGCCAGCGCATGCTGCGACACAATGGCCAGCCCCAGCCCGGCAGCCACAGCGTGTTTGATAGCCTCGTTACTGCCCAGCGTCATGCGGATGCGTGGGGTAATGTGGTGATGGCCTAGAAAATCCAGTGTGGCCTGCCGCGTGCCCGAGCCTGGCTCGCGCATCAGCAAATCCACACCCGCCAGCTGCTGCAGAGGCCTCTTGCGGGCTGTGCTATTTGCTGCGTTTTTACTAGCTGCCCAAGCATGTTTTACGGGGCCTATCAGCACTAGCGGGTTGTCCATCACGGTGGCGTGCTGCAGCGCAAGGTGCTGCGGCGGCATCATCATCACGGTCAGGTCGTCTTGTGCACGATCTAGCCGGCTGATGATGGTGCTGCGATTGTCAATAGTTAGGTCAATGTCAATGCCGGGGTAGGCGCCCGCAAACGGTTTGAGCCATTGCGCTAAAAAGTACTCGGTGGTGGTGACGCCTGCAATGCGCAGCGAGCCGCGCAGCATGCCCTGAAAATCGGCCACACCTTCTTCAAACTCGCGCCAGTGGGTAAACATGTGCGTTACCGTGGCCAGCAGGTCGCGGCCCGCGTCGGTCAGCTGCACACCACGGCCGGCAGGGGCCAGCAGCGCAATGCCTACCGATTCAGCCAGCTCGCGCAGCTGGGTAGACACCGTAGGCTGCGTAAGGTGCAGCGCCTGCGCAGCTTTGGTAATGCCGCCTAAGCGTGCTACGGCCTCAAAGCTGCGCAGCTGGGCAAAGGTAGCGCGTGGCTGTTTGGACAAAAGCATTCGAATTTATCTATCTAATTTATGCAAAAGCATAATTAGACACTAATGCATAAAAACTGCAAACTAATTGCTTGTTTAACCCAAAAGAGAAATTTTAATGACCCCTACCAACACATCCACCATAGTGCACAAAACACCCATCACCATAGCCTATGGCGACGGCGTGGGGCCAGAAATTATGCAAGCCACGCTGCAAATACTGCAAGCCGCTGGCGCGCACATTGCGCCCGAGGTGATAGAAATTGGCGAGAAGGTATATCTGGGCGGCAACACCGCAGGCATTGCCCCAGAAGCTTGGGCCAGCCTACGGCGCACCAAGGTGTTTTTAAAATCGCCTATCACCACTCCGTCGGGCGGCGGCTACAAAAGCCTGAACGTGACCGTGCGCAAAACCCTGGGCCTGTACGCCAATATCCGCCCCTGCGCGGCCTACCACCCGTATGTGGCCACACTGCACCCCGCCATGGACGTAGTGATCGTGCGCGAGAACGAAGAAGACTTGTACGCGGGTATTGAACACCGGCAAACCGACGAGGTGTTTCAGTGCCTAAAGCTCATCACTCGCCCGGGCTGCGAAAAAATTGTGCGATATGCGTTTGAATATGCTGTATCCCATGGCCGCAAAAAAGTAACCTGCATGACCAAAGACAACATCATGAAGATGACCGATGGCTTGTTTCACAAAGTGTTTGACGAGATCAGCGCTGAGTACCCTGCCATCCAAACCGACCACATGATCATTGACATTGGCACCGCGCGCCTGGCGTCCAGGCCCGAGCAGTTTGACGTGATCGTGACGCCTAATTTATACGGCGACATTATCTCGGATGTAGCCGCTGAGCTGACGGGCAGCGTAGGCCTGGGCGGCAGCGCCAACATTGGCGAGCACGTGGCCATGTTTGAAGCTATCCACGGCAGCGCACCCGACATTGCGGGCCTGGGCATTGCCAACCCATCAGGCTTGCTGCTGGGTGCTGTGATGATGCTGGTGCACATTGGGCAAGACGAAGTAGCCCAGCGCGTGCACAACGCTTGGCTTAAAACGATTGAGGATGGTATTTACACAGCGGATTTAACATCGGGTGCTATGCAAGATGGATTGCCTGCCAACCGCAAAGATCCCAAGCCCGCCAGCACCGCTGCGTTCACCGCTGCGGTGATTGCACGTTTAGGCCAGACGCCGTTGAAACTTAAAACGGTATGCTACGACGCCAGCGCCACCACTGCCAACGGCTCCACTGCCCCACTGCACACGGCCCAACCTGCCAAACCCCTTTACACGCCGCGCCCGCCAGCGCAAAAAACTTTAGTAGGGGTAGACGTGTTTGTGCACACTACCGGCGTGTCGGCTGATTATTTAGCCGGCCGTTTGCAAACCCTGTCGCAGCAGCCTAGCGCCACGGGGTTTAAGCTGCAAATGATTACCAACCGTGGTGTGAAAGTATGGCCAGGCGGTTTTCCGGAGACTTTTTGCACTGACCATTGGCGTTGCCGGTTTTTAGGTACCGATGCAGGAAATAATGCCAGTGGCCAAAGCAGCACCGCAGCACCCCTTGCAAAACACCCTACGTCAAACCACAGCGCCATCATTGCACTGCTACAAAATCTGCAAAGCGATGGCGTGGACTTTATCAAGACAGAGAATTTGTGCCTGTTTGATGGCGAAGCAGGGTTTGCTTTGGGGCAAGGGCAGTAACTTGAGGTTGATGGCTTGCAGAAAGCGGCCAAATTTGCAGACTGCCAATTCGCATCAGAATTTTTCAGACAAGAAAAAACCCCTGTAAATCAAAGATTTACAGGGGTTAATATGTTGGCGGAGCGGACGGGACTCGAACCCGCGACCCCCGGCGTGACAGGCCGGTA
>JAYSRE010000217.1:0-21096 GCA_043721235.1 Polaromonas sp.
CATGGTACTTCTGGCAGACTTGCAGGTCAAAAAGAAACCATCCTATTGGCTTTTGACCCACCTGTTTTAGAGGTGTTGCACTTCGTGCTGGAATCCAAGAGTGAAAAACACCTACCGCCCAAGGAAATGCTATATAGTTAGCTATTATTTATATAGCATTTAGGGGTTCACGTTGCGCAGGGATTGCGCACACCCACAGCTTCAAGTGCGCACAAACAGCGTTACCAAAGCTGCATCACCCACCTGCCGGCTGCAGTGGCCGTGCAGCTTTGCATCAAATACAGCGCCTGCAGGCAGGGTATCGTTAGAATAAAAACGCTCACCTGCTGTAAACACACGCGCACTGCCATCTTGCAGGCCTATTTCCATCGCACCACTGAGCACCACCAGCCACTGCGGCGAGGTAGTGCAATGGAAGGTGCTTTTAAATCCCACCGGGCTGCTGCGAAACTGAAACCCGCCTGACACTGCTAGCGGTGAGAGTTGCGCTGCGTCAGAACCCTCGCTCAAAGCAATCGCCTCGTCTTTAAAACGCGCCCGTCCGTCTGTATCGGTAAACAAAACGCACTGCACAAGATGGTCAGCAGGTGACGCCATAGTGGCCCTTTAAAAAATAAAGTCAGGCGATATTGCAATCGCGTTTGAGCAAAGCCAAAGCATCTTGCAAGGTATGGTCAAAGTCACTTTGCAATACAGCTAACGCGTCAGCTACAAAATCAGCCCACATTTTGACGTAATCGGCTTGGTCTAGCTCGGGGGCGTGCTGGCCAATGTAGTCGTTGGCGAGTGCGGGTTGAAAGCCGGTTTTGCGAATCTTGCGCAGCAGGGTCATCGCGGTTTTTTCCGTTAGCATGGTTTTGCCTGGGGCCTGCGCTGCAATGCAAAAAAACAAGGTCAGCAACGAACTGTCGTCCATGTGGCCGCCGGTGGCTTTGCTCCACACGGCCGATGCTGTGCGCTCGTAGTGGTCAACCTCGCTGAGGGCATCTTCCACCCAAAAATAGCGGCCCATAAAAGCAGGGGTTTGGTCAAACAGCTTGCGGGGTTTGATGGCGGGGTCGCAGATTTTGGCCCAATCTGCCCACAGCGACTGGCGCACAGTTTCTACTGCCGCTTTGTACTGCGCTGGCAGCTTGGTGGGTAATGCTAGGGACATGGCTACGGGCAAGGCAGCAGGTGGATGCACAGGCGGGGTTTGCCCGCCGCTGGCGTACTTTTTGCGCAGGGCCAGCACCATTTTCTCAAAGGCCACCCAGTCAGGCAGCTTGGTGTGCTTGGTGGCCATAACCAGCAGCGCAGTGCGGATCACGGCTTCTGCGTCTTTGCCGGCCTCGGCCAAGTCGTCGATGTCCATGCCTAACTCGTCGGCCATCCACACGGCAGCGCCTATCACCTGGGCCACCTGCGCGCGCACCTGCAGTTCGGCTTGGTAGTCGGCCAGGCTGCGCAGCGTCCATTTGGCCAATGCAGGAATGTCGTTGTCGGTAAAGCCGCTGTGCCCATGCATGCCAAAGTGGCTGCTGGTAGGCATGGCTATCAGTGCTTTGAGCAAATCGGAGCCCGCCTTTGAGCGCGACAGGAATGAATGGGTCTCTAGCAACTGCGCGGCTTGCTGCAGGTTGCCAGCCGTAACGTGCTCTAGGTGCAGGCTGACCAAGTTGACCAAACGCTCTCTAGACTTTTCCAGCTCGGGCCGCAAAAACTCGTTGCCCACGTAGCGTGCTATTTGCACCATGCCTTTGGGCGCGTCAGTGCGCATGGCCTCCAGGGCACCCTGGCTTATCAGCTTGTGCTGCACGCCGTAAGCCAAGGCCTTCTCAAAAAACGGCCGCGCATCGTACAGCGAGACTGTGGCGGGGGCTGTGGTTTCGGCAGTACCAGTGTTGGCTGGCGCGGTGACAAGCAAGAGCGCAGTGCTGGACATGGCAGGCACTTTTCAAATCGCCGATTCTTCGTCTGACTCGCGCACCGCAGGTGTGGCCTTGCCTCGGTCAGTGTCGCTGGTTTCTACCAGGCCGTCGTCGTCGTCCAGCGCATCTTCTTCGCCCAAGCCCATGTCATGCGCGCGCGCTTTGGCGCGCAGCACCAACAGCATTTCAATGAACAGGTCGGGAATTTTATGGCGCAACAACCAGGCCAGCTCCATCCAGTCCTGGTCGGCAATCTCGTCTTGCTCTACACGCGGCTTGACATAGGCCGAAGCCAAAAGTGCGGTTTCGCTCAGCATCTCGCCGTCGTCTTCCATGGAGTCAAACACACCGCTGCGTGCAAAGGCCTCAATGCGGCTCCATTTTTCGGCAAAATAATCGGCCAGTGCTTCTGCACCGCCTTCCAGGTCACCCATGGCGGTCAAGAACTCTACCGGGTCAGCATCTTCTCTGAAAATAATCGAGTTCACCATGCCGCGCAAGTGGGTGCGGCTAGGTCTTTGTAGAGTTTTTCAATGACCACCGCGCGGGCAAACTGGTCAGGTGTGACCAGCAGGTTCACCACCGACTCTTTGGAGTTGTCGTACTCGCGTATCACGGCCAAAATGTCTTTGGCTGGTAACTGCGCCAGCACTACCATAAGGGCTTTGTCGCCTTCTTCGTCGGCCAGTGCTACCAGGGCGTGCTCTGCGCCCACAATGTCGCCAGCGGCAATCAGACTTTGGGTTTTGGCAATTACGGCAAGGTGGGTGCTCATAGGTATGTCTTGGTTTTGTAGTGGCTATGTAACATTGAATATGTGACAGCGCTTATAGGGGGGTGGCTGTCTAATTGCATGACATCAGTCTTTGCGGTCAAAGCCTTGCTGCTCCATCCAGTCGGCTGCCGTTTCTTCGCGGGTGCGGGTGTCGCTCAGGTCGCCTGCATCGTCTGCGTCCAGACCGTGCACACGGCTGGCGCTGTCGTCGGTGTCGCCTTCGTCGTAGTTGGCATCGTCCTCTTCGTCCACCTGGGCGTAGGGCTTGCTACCCTGGGCGGCAATAGACTGGTGCAGCATGTACTCTAAGCCGGCCGTCACTACCAAAAACCATTCGCCCATAGGCTCTTTCAAAATTGCTGGCAGCAGGGCCTGCGCCCACGGCTGCAGGCGCACTGCATCGGCCAGGCTGTGCCAATCGGGCAGCTCTTCAGACTCTAGCGTCAGCAGATGGTCCATCACCGCAGGCAGCTTAAATTCAAACCCTTTGTGCAGCACTACGGCCACCATTTCGGGGCTAATTGTCATCATTTGCACTAAAAATCCCATTTGCTTGCGCTTTTCCAGCAGGCGCTGCGCCAGCACATTAGACCCTTCAGAGTCTGAAGACAGGTCGTCAATTTCAGCCTGGTAGGCTGAACGCAGTGGGCCGAAAAAAGAGGAAATGGTCATGGAAGTAGTTTCTAAAATCGGTGGGCTGTGGTTTAGCGCACGCCAGGCACTAGCGCATCAAAGTAGGTGTGCCATATCTCCCGCGCAGTGTCGATCGGGCTGTCTAGCAGGTTGCGGCGGCGGTTATCGTCGTAGGCTTGGCGTGCGTCTGCATCTGACAGCACGTCGTAGGCTACTTGCACTGCCCTGAACCGCTCGCCAGCGTCTGCGGCCGTGTTTTTGTCGGGGTGCAACGCCGAGGCTTTTTGGCGAAAGGCTTTTTTAATATCGGCCAGCGCAGCGCTGCTGGCCAAGCCTAGGGCTGCGTAGTGGTCAACGGCTGTGGTGGTGCTCATGCAGGCGGAGTCCGCTAAGTAATTAAAACAGGAAGGCTAAACGCTTAAGCCCTGCACAGCACACAAGCTGTACAAGGCAAAGCCTTCTATTTTAACGTTGTTACCTAACTTACGGTGTTAAGTTGCCAAGTAGGCCCATCAAGGGGAGTGGGCACCCAATGGCCTACTCTGGTCGCCTGCTGGTCGCCTGCTGTCCGCCCACACGGGTCATATTTGCAGGCGCTAACCGCCGCGCGACTTCTTCAGCGCATCTACTACGGCATTAATCGCATCGGCGCCAATCGCAGCAGCATTCTTTTCGTACACCGGTTTGACCTTTTCAAACATGCGTTTTTGCTCTACAGGGGTAATTTCGTTGACTTGCATACCTTTGGTTTTAAGCTCAGCCAGCGCTTTGCTGTCTACTGCGCGGATGGTGGCGCGTTGCACTTTTTGGCCTTCTATGGCGGCTTCACGCAAAGCGGCTTGCTCGTCACTGCTGAGAGTTTATCCGTGATTTTTTTCATTGCATTACTTTAGTTTGAAGTTGATCTAAAAATATTAAGCCGCCTTAAGCATCGGCGCGGGCTGGTTGAGTTTGGGCAGGCGTTTGCGGTTAACCAGCACTTGCTCAATGTCTTGGTGGGCCCCGTCTATCAGTACCAAAATGGCTTTTTCTGCCAGTGCGGGGTTTTTAGCAATGACGGCGTCCAGTACGGCACGGTGCAGAGGCAGCGAACTGCGGGGGCCATCTTTGCGGGCGGTAGAAATTTCAAAACTGGTGCGCAACAGTGCGCTGAGTACTTTGCTCATTTGCACCAGCATGCGGTTGCGGCAGGCTTTGAGCAGGCCTTGGTGGAACAACAGGTCGTACTTCATATAGTCGCCACCTTCTTCCACGGCGCGCTTCATGCCTTGGTAGCCCGCTTCTATGTCGGCAATATCTTGCGGCGTAGCGCGCTCGGCAGCCAAGCGCACTGCTGCGGGCTCTACCAAACGGCGCAGGTCTTGCAGGTCACGCAAAAAGTCTGGCGTGAGGCCCGCTTTGCTTTGCCAGGTAATGACATCGGCATCAAACCAGTTCCATGCGTCTGAGGGCTGCACGCGGGTGCCCACCTTGGGGCCCGTGGTCACCAAGCCTTTGGCAATCAGCGATTTAACCGCCTCGCGCACCACGGTACGGCTGACCCCCAGCTCTTGGCATAGCACTGGCTCGGGTGGGATACTGCTGCCCACGGGGTAGCGCCCCGCCACGATGGCTTCGCCTAAATGGTCAACTGTGTTGCCGTGAACGTTTTTAATCATGGTTTGTACTGATTCAGATGCCTTAATGGTATGACGATAATACCTTATACAAAATTAGGACTAACCCTGATCAATTTTTTAACAACAAGGAGTCACCATGGCACCCAAGAAAAAAAACCACGCGCTGCGCAGCCAACAATGGTTTGGCCGCGATGGCAAAGACGGTTTTATGTACCGCAGCTGGACCAAGGGCAAAGGCGTGCCGCACGACCAGTTTGATGGCCGACCCGTGATTGGCATATGCAACACCTTCAGTGAACTCACCCCTTGCAACAGCCACTTTCGCACACTGGCTGAGCAAGTGAAAATCGGGGTGTACGAAGCCGGTGGTTTCCCGCTCGAATTCCCTGTCATGAGCTTGGGCGAAACCATGATGCGCCCCACCGCCATGCTGTACCGCAACCTGGCCAGCATGGACGTAGAAGAAAGTATTCGCGCCAACCCACTGGACGGCGTAGTGCTGCTGATGGGCTGCGACAAAACCACGCCCGCCTTGCTGATGGGCGCAGCCAGTGTGGACTTGCCCACCATTGGCGTATCAGGTGGCCCGATGCTGAGCGGCAAATGGCGCGGTAAAGACCTGGGCTCGGGTACTGGCATGTGGCAGATGAGCGAGCAGGTGCGTGCAGGCAGCCTCAGCATAGAGGCATTTAACGAAGCCGAGAGCTGCATGCACCGCAGCCACGGCCACTGCATGACCATGGGCACCGCCAGCACCATGGCCAGCATGGTCGAGTCGCTGGGCGTAGGCCTGCCCGGCAACGCGGCCTACCCTGCCGTAGACGGCCGCCGCAATGTGATTGCCCGCATGGCAGGTCGCCGTGCAGTAGACATGGTGCACGAGGACCTCAAACTGTCCCACATCATCACCCGAAAATCTATAGAAAACGCCATCAAAATCAATGCGGCTATTGGCGGATCAACCAACCTAGTGGTGCACATGCTGGCTATTGCAGGGCGCTTGGGGATTGACCTGAAGCTAGAAGATTTTGACCTCTTGGCCTCAGATTTGCCTTGCATCTTGAACCTGCAACCCTCGGGCAAATACCTTATGGAAGATTTTTGCTACGCAGGCGGCATACCGGCGGTCATGAAAGAAATGGCCAACCATTTGCACACAGACCTGGTCACCGCCACTGGCAAAACCGTGCTGGACAACATGCAAGGCGCAGAAAACTTCAACACCGACGTGATCATGTCGCAAGACAAACCGTTTATGGACAAAGCCGGTATTTGCGTGCTGCGCGGTAACCTGGCACCCAAAGGTGCTGTCATTAAACCCAGCGCGGCCACGGCGGCCTTGCTGGTGCACACCGGCCGGGCCGTGGTGTTTGAAAATATTGAAGACTTTCATGCCCGCATTGACAATGAGGCGCTGGACATTGACGAGCAGTGTGTGATGGTGCTGAAAAACTGCGGCCCTGTAGGCTACCCCGGCATGGCAGAAGTGGGCAATATGCCGCTACCGCCCAAGCTGCTGCGCAAAGGCATTACCGACATGGTGCGCATCAGCGATGGGCGTATGAGCGGCACGGCCTATGGCACGGTGGTGCTGCACACCGCCCCCGAAGCCGCAGCAGGTGGCCCGCTGGCGGTGGTGCAAAACGGCGACTTGGTGGAGCTTAACGTGCCGCTGCGTAAAATTCATTTGCATATCAGCGACGAAGAGCTAGCCAAACGCCTGGCGGCCTGGACCGCGCCCGCACCGCAGCTGCAGTCAGGCTACTGGAAGCTGTACGTCGACAACGTAAACCAGGCTGACGAAGGCGCAGACATGGGGTTTCTGCGCGGCCAACGCGGCAGTTTTGTACCGCGCGATAACCATTAAGACGCAGCACCATGAACGACACACTCTACGACATTGTGGCCCTAGGCGAAGGCATGGTGGAATTTAACCAAACCACCCCCGGCCAGCCTACCTACCTGCAAGGCTTTGGTGGCGACACCAGCAACACCGTGATTGCGGCAGCGCGGGCTGGTGCACGCACCGCCTACATCAGTGCCGTGAGCAATGACAGTTTTGGTCAAAGTTTAATAGACTTATGGCAGCAGTCCCAAGTAAATACTGAACAAGTAGCTATTGATAGTGAAGCGCCTACGGGTATATATTTTGTCACCCACAGCGCCCATGGCCATGCGTTTAGCTACCGCCGCGTGGGTTCTGCAGCTGCGTGCATGACGCTCAATGCGGTGCAAAAAGAGGCCCTCGCGCGCACCCGCATGCTGCACTTGTCAGGTATATCGCTGGCCATCTCGCCCCATGCGCGTGTGCAATGCATGCAAGCCATGCAGATGGCCAAAGCCGCAGGTGCCAGCATTTGCTTTGACTCTAACTTGCGCCTCAAGCTGTGGCCGCTAGACGTGGCGCGTGCCGCCATGCAAGAGGTAATAGCGCAAACCGATATTTTCTTGCCCAGCCTGGACGACGTGACTATGCTAAGTGGCCTGCAAAACCCGCAAGATATTGTGCAATGGAGCCATGCACTGGGCGCTAAGACAGTGGTGCTCAAAATGGGGGCCGACGGCGTACTGCTCAGCCACCAAGGCCAGAGCAGCCACCTGCCCGCACTGCGCGTGCACGCTGTGGATGCTACAGGCGCGGGCGACTGTTTTGCGGGCAATTTACTGGCCCGCATCGCACTGGGCGACAACCTCAACCAAGCGGCCCGCTACGCCAACGCTGCAGCCGCACTGGCTGTACAAGGCTTTGGGGCAGTGACACCGCTGCCATGGCCAAACGATGTCTTTAAGCTGCTGGCAACCCACGCCACTGCCACCACACCCGAAGGAGACGCAGCATGAAAATTAGAAACGCTATTTTTATAATAGCTGCATACGCAGCATTTCTTTGGGCGACAGCCCAAAATAGCCCTCACCCTGTGACCACTGCTGCAGCCAATGTGCCAGCAGCCACATGACGGCCCCCGACACTTCCAGCCTGGTGCGCTTGACCCAAGGCTTGGGGGCAGTTTACTTTCCGTTCTAGCTCAGCGCTGAAGCCAATGCCGACTATTTGCGGGACGCTGGCTTTGGCAAAGAGCTGACAGACTGCGCCGAGCCTCCGATGATTTGCCCGTGTAGTCGGAAAATGATGGCCAAATATGCCCAAGAGTTTGTTACGCTTTGCAAAGGGAGGATTTTTTAGCTTGGTACCTTGTGCACGTCTGGGTATTTGCCGACCACCCTATTGCAGGTAGCCCGGTATGAGTTGGGTGGGCAGATTACTCTTAGAGTCGCTAATAATTAACCATTCTTACACGGGCCAAGCATAACTTGTAGCACTCTAAACTTGCGCCAGCCATGCAAGCCACGCCTAACATAGGGCACCCTATTGCGGACTGTACTGCCCACACATTGCTATGACGTTGTGCGTGAGTTTACACATAAAAACTATTTTTTACATTTTGCGAATCTAGAAAACAATAAGTGATCGACATTGACCCGGAAATATGCCGACACATGATCGCACCAATATTGCATCGCTTGTTTTTACTACTTTAATACTAACTATTACAACTTTTTAATGTTTGGATGCGGCATTCATCTCACATAATAATTTTATGTAGAACTTTCTAATGTCTATAAAGAGAAATTAACCATGTACGCCAATAAATTATCGCAAAATAACCTACGTTTCTTAAGATATACAAGTGCCTTACTGGTTGGAGCTACTGTCGTAGCGGCATGCGGTGGGTCTGCAGGGTCAGGAGAAACGTCTGCCGTTGCCGCAACGCCCGCAGCGCCAACAACACCCGCAACGCCAAGTGCGCAATTAACGCCAACAACGCCAACAACGCCAAGTGTGCCTGGTGTGCCTGGTGTGCCTGGTGTGCCCACTGTGCCAACAGTGCCAACAGACAGTACACCACTCGCATTCGACTTAAAGGGCTTCAAGTTATGCGGCAATCAAGGCGACACCTTAAACCTCAAAGTCAGAACGCATGTAGCTCTTGGCGTTGAATCTCTAAACAAGTTTGTTTACCTTTTTAATCAAATCGGAGAAGTCAAGCTTGAAGATACTGTTTTTGGCTCTTGGGCTGTTGACTGGACGTACAACAGCGGATATTGCAAGCCCATAACCGCAGACAACAACGATGCAGCAGTGTTTTCACAGGCCATGTTCAAAATAAAAGCGCATCTGGACGGGACCGCTGTGATGACCGCTGCGGAGCTACAAGAACAAAACGACCGCATTACGCAAACAACTTATACGGTGGCCGATAACAAGACCAATATTACTCGTGCTTTTGATGTCATAAAAGCCTACGAAGTTAAGGAAAAAGGCCCATTCTTCATGAACGCAAAAACTAAGGACAGGTTCCCCAACAACCCGACCAAAACCGATGGTTTTGAAATCGACCGCGCTGTGTTAGCCATTCAGCAGAGCATTTTTGACTTTGCCTATACCCCCGCTGGACTGGCGACCTTTCGCGACACGCTGGCTGGGAAAAAGTTTAATAGTTCTGACTGGTTTCCCGGCAAAGTAAAAGTGTCAGCCGTTCCAAATACGGAATACACCGTCAAAATCAACGCCAATATGGCCGAGGATGCGGATAAACAAACTGCTTACTCTCAAGGACTTGCCCGGCGGCCCACCGGTTACTATTTGGCAGCGGGTGACATAGCCAAGATAACGGTACCTGCTTCTCTTGTGAACAAGGGGTTTAATATCAGGGTAGGTGCCAGTGTCCATAATAAACAAGAAAAGAATGACATCGAGCGTCCGTTTCGAGTCAGCAACAAATTCCCCATCGTGAGCGAAGTTACTGAGATTGCGAACCCGCACGGAGGCGGCATTTATATCGATGTGCCCTATTTGGCAAAGGGCGGCGCAAGCGTTGACATCAAAATTCAAAACGCAGTGCCAGCGCCCTTGTTTTCAAGCACCGCGCTAAGTGCCACCACGCTTAAGCAGTGGAAAGAAATTCAGCGCAACAATCCAGCGCCTTGGGCCGATTTTGAAAGCGACAAATTCATGATGACGCTGCCTACCAGATGGATATACAACTACGATGACCCGGTGACGCTGATGAAAGACTGGGATAACCGCTTGGATGTAGTGAGTGACTACGTTGGACGAAGCCGGGTTCGAAACAACAAAATTTTATATATGACAGCTGATACATCTTTGGCCGGAAGTGCTAACAGCATTGGCTACCCTACTGGTAATCACATTTACAATCCCAAAGATTCAACTGACGGTAATTATAAAAGCTGGTTTTTAGTTCCTGGTATGGAGAAAATTGATGATTCTGCGACAGAACTTCATGAATTAGGCCATGCACAAATGTTTGATGATTTTAGTGGCGAAGCAGAAGCCTCAGTAAACATGTTGTACGTTGCAGTCGCCAGCCAGACGTATGGCAAGAGTATCGACGTGGCCTTGGGAGAATCAAGGAATAAGTGGCCTAACCAAGGACCTCATATTACACGAGAGGTAGCAGCAGTCAATTGGATGGTGACAGCTAACTTCAGGGACGGCAAGGCGATGGATATAAATGAAGGTAAACACGAAGTGAAATACCAGCATCGTGGTTACGCTAAGTACGCTGAAATAGCCGCACTATTTGGCTGGAAAACAATCAATGCTTACTATGCGCAGGAAAATAATGTTTTCCGCAAGACAGCTGTAGCTGCAGAGAAAGACTTAGGCCTAAATGCGGATGAAAGTAGAATATTGAAGTGGTCGATAGCTGCTGGAGCCGACCTCACACCGTTGATTCACTTCTGGGGTGTGCAACCTTCGGCGGAGAATGCAGTAAAGCTCAGCGCCGCGATCAAAGCTGTTGGTTTGAAACCTTCATTGGCCGTCTACAATCGTTTGAAGTTATACCAAGGGCTAATTCCCATGGACAACGCTGCGTTTAAAGCTCATGCTGTCCAATTCTTAAACGTGGCATCCATTGCAGACATCACAGGCGCAAATAGCTCTGACAATAATGGAATGGGCTGGTATGCAGACAAACTTGAAAAATACAATACCGCTGAAGGCCAGGCTGCCCAAGCTGCCATGAGCGAGATTCTGAAAAAGTACTTTCCTAACGGCAGGCCCTAGCAAACTTTGAAGCAATTTGATTTGCTTATGTTTTTATATCGGCTTGCGCGCACTCATTAGGATACAGCTGTAGTTATGGGAAACATCAAGAAAAAAGAGCAGGTGCGAACTTGAAGGCCCGCCCAGCACCGTCAAACACGGATGCTTCGAGGCCGCTGCTCGGGTGCACACGACAAAGATTTGTATTGCAATGATGAAGCTTTCTTAACCTTGAGCAATCTTACTAAGTAAACGCATATGAAACTCCCGAAACTCCTAAAACTCGGCCCCAAAGCATCACTGGCCTTGTCAGTGTCAAGCATCTTGGTGGCAGCCCTGTGCCTAAGCTCGTGCGGAGGCGGAGGCGCTAGTGGGGGCGCAGCCACAAGCACAGACGCAAGCTTGAGTGGGACCAGCGCTCCTGGCACCCCTAGCCCTCCTAGTCCTCCTAGCCCTGTAGGACCAATCAATCCAGTACCTGAAATCGCCGATGAATTACCAATTTTCGAGCCAGCCTACGATTTAAACGGCTTTAAGCAATGCGGCGAAGAATCTGGCAGCGACATTAAACTTACTGTTGATACACATGTTGCCTACGGTCTAGTTGAAGGATATCAACTTGTTTATTTGTTTAACCAAAAAAAGGGCACAGTCATCAAGCCAGTGACTGAGACCTTTGGTGGCGACCCATTGCCCGGTACCGGGAAATCAATTTACTGCAAACCGGTAGCAAGCGACAACAATGAGGTAGCAGTATTTAAAGGGTCCCTGGGTGCTGTCAAGCGTCATTTGGAAAGCATGATAGCGAAAGATACCAAGTCAATTCTTTCGTCAGAACAGCTCCAGCTTCGCGTCAACCGCCTCAAACAAACCATGTATGCAGTTGCCGAGAGTAAATCAACGCTGCTCCACGCTTTTAATGTAATTACGATTTACGAAAAAATGCGCGGCGGTGCATTTTTCGTCAACAAAGAAACCAAAGACGGTTTCCCCAACGAAAATTCTGACGACGACGGCAGAGATATTGACCGAACTGTACTTACCATTCAGCAGGGTATTCACGACACAGCGTTTTTGCCAGCCAATGTTGCAAAGTACAAAAATATCCTTGCAACTAAAAAATTCAACAGCCATGAGTGGTTTCCGGGCAAGATAAAAAACAATGTTAAGGCTGATCCAAACGTGACATATAAAGTAAGCATCAATGCAACGATGGCAGTGGATACGGATAAACACAGTGCCTATTCTCAGAGCACCGCCCGCCGACCTACTGGCTACTACCTAGCGGCAGGAGATGTCGCCAAAGTGTCGGTGCCAAGCTCTATGGTAGGTAGGGGATTCGTCATTCAAGTTGGCGCGAACGTGCATGACAAAACCAAGAAAAAACCTATCGACCGACCGTACCGTGTAACGAATAGGTTTCCCATAGCGGCAAATGTGACTGAAATTGCCAACCCCAATGGCGGTGGAATTTATATTGACGTACCCTATTTGGCCGCTGCGGGTAACAATGTCACCATTGAGATTCAAAACGCTGTGCCTGCACCGTTTTTCTCATACACAGCGCTCAAGAAAATGACAAACCAGCAATGGCGGGACGTGCAGCGAAAGAACCCTGCACCGTGGGCTGACTTCATGAGTGACAAATTTATGATGACGTTGCCCACAAGCTGGATTTACAACTATGAAGATCCAGAGGCGCTAATGAAAGATTGGGACAGGCGAATGGATGTTGTGTCTAAGTACGTAGGTCACAACATTAGTACGAGAAACAATCAAACCTTGTACTTAACTGTTGACACCAGCTTTTTCACCGATGCCGGGGGAATAGGCTACCCAACTGGCAATAACGGCTACCACCCGAAAGACCCAACCGACGGTAACAACAAGAGCTGGTTTTTAGTTCCCGGCGCTGAGAAAAGTAAAGATCTAGCAGAATTTGAGCTCCACGAGTTGGGCCACGCGTTATTGTTTGACAACTTTAGTGGCGAAGGCGAAGCCGCAGTCAACATGTTGTACGTTGCAGTCGTCAATCAGTTGTATGGCAAGAGTATCGATGAAGCTTTGGGAGAATCGATGGGCACCTTTCCCAATCTTGGGTCTCACATAACACGGGAGGTAGCGGCAGCCAATTGGATGGTGACGTCCAATTTCAGAGACGGTAAGGCAATGGACATAGGCTCTAAAACCGAAGTGAGTTACCAGCAACGTGGTTATGCCAAATACGCTGAAATAGCCGCACTATTTGGTTGGGAAACAATCAATACGCACTACTTACAAGAAAATAATATTTTCCGTAATCCCGCGGTAGCCGCAGACAAAGATTTAGGTTTAAACGATGATGAAGGCAGAATTTTAAAGTGGTCTATCGCTGCTAAAGCTGACCTCACACCGTTGATTCATTTTTGGGGTGTGTTGCCTTCGGCTGCGAACGCAGCGAAGCTTAGTGCCGCGATCAAAGCTGCCGGGTTAAAACCTTCGTTGGCCATTTATAACCGTTTAAAGCTGTACCAAGGTCTAATTCCAAAGGATAACGCTGCGTTCAAAGCCCATGCTGTCAAATTTCTAGACGTGGAATCCGTTGCAGATATCACGGGTGCAAATAGCGCTGACAGTAATGGAATGGGCTGGTATGCCTACAACCTCGAAAAATACAACGCCGCTCAGGGTCAGGCTGCTCAAGTTGCCATGAACAATATTTTGAGCAAGTATTTTCCAAATGGGCAACCTGGTCAGTAAAGTTGACTAGCTTGTACTCTGGCTAGTCAAACTCGTATGCTGCGGAGAATGCGATTTGCCCGAATGCGTTTTGGTGCAAGTGGAAACGATTTTTTCTGCATTTCGCAAAGTTAAAAAAGCAACCCGTCGACAGTTGGTTCAAAAAAGAATTAAAACTTTATGGTTTGAAAATTTACCGCTTCCGTTATTACTTTAATATTAATTATGACAACTTTGTAATCTTAGTGTGCGGCATTTATCCATATGATTATTTTTATACAAAACTAAGTGATGTTTAAAGAGAGAAACTTGACTATGCACCTAAGCAAACTACTGCCAGGCGACCTACGGATCGTGAAATTTTTGAGCGCTTTTTTGATTGCAGCGACCGTTGCAGCATGTGGCGGGTCTGCAGAGCCTGAAGGAACGTCCAACGCTACTGCTGCACCTATTACGCCTACTACGCCTACTACGCCTACTACGCCAACTACGATTATTACGCCTATCACGCCTTCTACGCCAACTACGCCAACACCAACTACACCTGTTGCACCGGCGATCACTAGCAACGGCAAGCTGAAAATATTCATCTTGGCCGGGCAGTCCAATATGGAAGGCTATGGCAAGGTAGACCGGGGCGGCGACCCTGACCGGGCTACTATAGTCTGTCCAATCAAAGCCGACGGTACGCGCAACGGCCCAGCCAACATTCTGGGCGGTATGGGCAGCCTGCGGGCCATGGTGGAAAAGGAGCCTTCCAAATACAGCTACCTACTTGACACCAGCAAGACGATCTCCTATACGGTGAATGCAAATATTCCCGAATGCGTTAAAGCTGACAAAAAAACCTACCCCAGCTGGGCCATACGTGACGACGTACATGTTTCATCTTGGGACGAAAAATCAGCTGGCGTCACTGTGGAAATGCGCAACGGCCCGTTGAGTGTTGGCTTCGGCGTAGGTAACCAGATGGGCAATGGCGAAGGCTATATTGGCCCTGAATTAGGCTTTGGTCATATGGTGGGTAATGGGCTAAATGACAAAGTGCTGTTGATCAAAACAGCCTGGGGTGGCAAGTCGCTTACCGTTGATTTTAGGCCTCCCAGCTCCGTTGGTCTGGGCATAGGCTCGCCCACCGCTGTTACGACACCAGTGATACCTGATAAAACGGGCGCTTACTACACCGAAATGGTCAGCAAAGTAAAGTTAGTGTTGTCAGATATCAAAAAATACTACCCGGACTACGACGGCAAAGGCTACGAGGTGGTGGGTTTTGGTTGGCATCAAGGCTGGAACGACCGTGACAACCTTAACTACATAGCGCAGTACGGTGTTAACTTGTCCAATCTGATCCGCGATCTACGCAAAGATTTGAACTTGCCCAAGATGTTGTTTGTGGTGGGTAATACGGGTATGGACAATAGCTACAAAGGCAATGGTCTGGCATTGGTTACGGCGCAAGGTACGGTCAGTGACCCTGTTAAATACCCTGATTTTGTAGGTAACGTGAGTGTTGTTGATACACGCCCTTTTCACTATCCGGATACATCACCGGAAATCGGTTTCATATACCACTGGAATTACAACGGCGAGAGCTATTTCAAGGTGGGCGAGAGCATGGGAACGGCCATGCTGAAACTGATGAAACCATGAATATCAACTGCCCAACACATTACTTTACGGGGAGAATCTAAATGAAATTAGCGCACCGTATGAACAAAACCCCGTTGTCGGTTTTAGTGGCCAGTAGCGTGCTTGTCATCAGCACACTGGTTGCCTGCGGTGGAGGCGGTGGCGGTGGCGGGGGCGAAGGCGGCAAAGGTGATATTCCCAACACATATGTACCAGGGGGGCCAACGGTGCCAACGAACAGCACAGGGCCAGCGTTTGATTTAAACGGCTTTACCTACTGCGACAAGCCAGGCGTTGTCACAAAGCAAGACGAAATCGTAAATTTAAAAACCAGAACACACGTTGCATTTGGCCTCCAGTCGGAGAAAAGGCTGGTTTATTTGTTCAATCAAATTGGCCCATTGAAATTTAGCGAAGAGGTTTTTGGTTATCATCCGGTGCCCGGGAAATACGCGGAAGGTTATTGCAAAGTTGTTACCGCCGATAACAACGATGCAGCGGTCTTTGCGGCAGGATTAATCTCACTTAAATCGCATTTGGAGGGTTCGCCTACCCTTACCGCGGCGCAGCTTCAAGACATAAACGAACGTCTTAAGCAGACCACGTACGTTGTAACACAAGACAAAGATACGTTGACGTTAGCATTTGCTGTCATCACTGCTTATGAAAAAATGCGTGGTGGTCCGTTTTTTATAAACACAGCAACCAAGGGCGGTTTTCCTAACGAATACTATGGCGATACCAAGACAGATATTGACCGTGCAGTACTCACCATTCAACAGAGCATTCACGACAGTGCGTTTGAGCCAAGGACATTTGCAAAATATAAAGATGTGCTCACCGGGAAAAAATTTAACAGCTCTGATTGGTTTCCCGGTAAAGTCAAAATACAGGCTGACCCAAATAAGGTTTATCCGGTCAGGATCAATGCAACCATGGTGAAGGACGTAGATATACGTACTGCCTTTTCGGGCGCTGGTTCAGTGGCCCGTCGGCCTACTGGCTACTATCTGGCCGCTGGAGACGTTGCAAAAGTAACCGTACCACCCTCTATGGTGAACGCAAAATTCATGATTCAAGTCGGTGCCAATTTGCACGATAAATACATCAAAAGTAAGATCGTACGGCCATTTCGCGTGACCACTAAATTCCCCATTGTCAGCACGGTAACCGAGATCGCAAACCCCAACGGCGGTGGTATCTATATCGATGTGCCTTACTTAGCCGGTGCAGGGAGCGATGTCACCATCACAATTCAAAACGCTGTGCCCGCGCCCTTGTTCTCTAAAACAGCGCTTAATGCAACAACACTGCAGCAGTGGAAAGAAACTCAACGATTAAACCCTGCGCCTTGGGCAGATTTTATGACCGACAAGTTCATGATGACGTTGCCCACCAGCTGGATTTACAAGTACGAAGACCCCGTCGCTTTAATGAAGCACTGGGATGAAAGGATGGATGTGGTGTCGGATTTGGTGGGGAGAAATAGAGTTAGAAATAACCAGATCTTGTACTTGACCGTAGACACCGATCTTCTAGGCAATGGATTCGGTATCGGTTATCCCAGTGGTAACAACACCTACGATCCGGGTGCT
Source organism: Polaromonas sp. (assembly GCA_043721235.1). Taxonomy (GTDB): domain Bacteria; phylum Pseudomonadota; class Gammaproteobacteria; order Burkholderiales; family Burkholderiaceae_C; genus JAAFIP01. The sequence continues at coordinate 16,956 of JAYSRE010000217.1, forward strand.
TCAACTGACGGTAACAACACAAACTGGTATCTAAGACTCGACAAAGATTTTTCGGAGAGTGAATTCCATGAGTTGGGTCACGCCGAGCTGTTCAGTAATTTTCCGGGCGAAGGCGAAGCTTCTGTAAACATCTTATCTGTAGCTGTTAGCAATAAACTTTACGGTGTCGATTTCGACAGAGGCTTGAGTAAATCGATGAACAATACATCGCAGCTGATAGGCCGTGACCAGGCTGCCGTCGGTTGGATGGTGAGGCAAAACTTTAGAGAAGGCAAGGCAATGGGCATTACCTCGGCTGTGCAAGAAAAGTCTTACGTACAACGTGGCTACGCTAAGTATGTCGAAATTGCAGCGCTGTTTGGCTGGGATAAGCTGGAGAAGTTTTACCGCGAAGAAAATCGTGTTTTCCGTGATGAGGCGGTGGCAGCAGGTGCGGGCCTGACTGATGTTGATAGCCGAATTTTGAGGATGTCGATCGCTGCTGGTGTAGACCTTACCCCGCTAATTCACTTTTGGGGCGTTCAACCCGTCAAGGCCGACGCGCTAAGCGCAGCCATTGCTGCTGCTGGCCTGAAGCCATCCGCTTTAATATATGACCGCTTGGTGCGTTACGAAACGATGATTCCGATGACCAACGCAGCGTTTCAAGCGCACGCCGTTGAGGTGTTAGCCAAGCCTGCTTCAGCATTTAAGTTAAACGGGGACAACAACAATACCTACGGCGAAGGCTGGTACGCATTGTGGCGCGACAGCTACGGCGGCGCCGAGGGCCAAGCGGCAAAAACTGCTTTCGCTGATATTTTGAAAAAATATTTTCCTAAAGGCAAACCAGTTTAAGTAAGGTGGCTGGCCTTCAGCGGTGCAGATGCAATCTAGCGCTTACTTTTAACTAGGCCTAGCCTAGCACCACAGCCACGGCACGTGATAATACGCCGATGCGCAATTCCTCTGAACACCCATTTATCGCCGTAGACTGGGGCACATCCAACTTTCGCGCGGCATTGATTGCGCCTGATGGCGAAATACTGGACGAACTGGCCGAACCGCGCGGCATTTTGTCGTTCAAAAAAGGGGAGTTTGCCAACTACCTGATTGCCACCTGCGCCCGCTTTACCCAGGCGGGCGGCTACTTTTATTTGCTCTCGGGCATGGTGGGCAGCAAAGACGGTTTGGCCGAGGTGCCCTACTGCCCTTGCCCTGCAACCGCAGGCCATTTGGCGCTGATGGTGGGCTGGGCCGTACGCGACCGCGTGGCGATAGTGCCCGGTGTGCGCAGCGAATATTTTGACGTGATGCGCGGCGAAGAAACCCAAGTATTTGGCGCAGCCGCTGTGCTGGGCCTGGACACCGCACTGATGGTGCTGCCCGGTACGCACAGCAAATGGGTTAGCCTGGAAGACGGTGCCATTGTGGGCTTTAACACCTTTATGACCGGTGAAGTGTACACTTTGTTGGCGCAGCATTCGATTCTGGCCAAGAGCTTGCCGCCGGCTGGCCTGAATGCGCCGCCGCTGGACAAAGAAATTTTCATTCAAGGCATAGAGCACGCCACTACCAGCGAGAGTTTGCTTAACACCGCGTTCAGTGTGCGGGTCAAGTCGTTGTTTAACCAGCTCAGCCCGCAGCAGGCCGCCAGCTATTTGTCGGGCTTGGTGATTGGCGAGGAGCTGGTGTCGATGCAGCTAGACCCTGGCTGCGAAGTGGTGGTGGTAGGCTCGCAAGGCTTGCAAGAGCGCTACACGCTGGCGCTGGAGCATCTGCAAGTGCAGCCGCGCACGCTGGGGACGCAAGCTGCGTGGGCCGGCCTGCACAGCATCTATTCGCAGATGAACTTTAAAAGGGCTTGAGCGCTTACCATGGCATCTCACAATGTGCAGTTTGGTCTGCAAAACAAAGTCACCGTCATTACCGGCGCAGCCCAAGGCATAGGTGCGGCCTGCGCCCAACGCTTTGCCCGCGAGGGGGCGCACGTGGTGCTGGCCGATGTCGATGTGGCACGCGGCGCAGCCCTTGCGCATACTCTGGAAGGGCTGTTTGTGCACTGCGACGTGGGCAGCAAAGCGCAGGTGGACGCGCTGGTGCAGCGCACGCTGGCGCAGCATGGCCGCATTGATGTGCTGGTAAACAACGCCGGTATTTTCAAAGCCGCAGCGTTTTTAGACGTGACCGAAGACGACTTTGATGCCGTGCTGCGCGTGAACCTCAAGGGTGCATTTTTGGTTGCCCAAGCGGTCGCGCGGGAGATGGTAAAAACCGGTGGCGGCAGCGTCATCAACATGAGCTCTGTCAACGCCGTGTTGGCCATTCCCAGCATTGCCAGCTACAACATGAGCAAAGGCGGCATCAACCAGCTAACCCGTGTGATGGCCTTGGCACTGGCCGACCAGGGTGTGCGCGTAAACGCAGTGGCACCCGGCACCATTGCCACCGAGCTGGCAGCCAAAGCGGTGCTGACCAGCGAGGAAGCTACAGCGCGCATTTTGAGCCGCACGCCCATGCGGCGACTCGGCACGCCTGAAGAAATAGCCGATGTGGTGGCCTACCTGGCCAGCGATGCGTCCAGCTACTTGACCGGAGAAATAATTACCGCCGACGGTGGCCGCATGGCGCTGAACTACACGGTGTGAGCATGGCAGTCCGGCCTGCAGTTTTACTTTTTCTGCAGTCCTGATAGCCCAGAGTGCATCGACCTAGACGACAGAGATTCGCCAAAATCCTTCGCCCGTTGGCGAATTTTCTCTACCTTGCGGTTAACTATTTGCGCACCCAGCATCCATTTGACCCGCATCATAAAGCTGTGGCGCAGCGCGGCGTGCGACGCATCGGCATAAAAGTGCGCCGGGTCGTGGTTTACGCCCCAGTCCACCACGGGCAGGCTGGTGGGGTCGCCTTTAGCGCACTGGGCATAGGCGTGGTCAAAACCAGTCCACTCTTGGTCGGCCATCGAATGCACGCCGTAGCCTTGGAAGTTGTTTTCTGCCAGTAGCAGCTCGCGTGCTTCGCGGTTCAGCGCTGCGTCTACCACGTAGGTGTCGGTTTGCACCCAGCGGGTGTCCAGGTACACCTCAGCTATGGCATGGGTCATGGTTTCGCTGCCGGTGTCGATCAACCCAGTTAAAAACCGCGATGGTAACGTAACAAAACGCAAACGCGCTGGTATACGCGCAGCGCGCAGCAAGGCTACAAACAGCACGCCTTTAGTGTGGCAGTCGCCGTAGCCCAATTTCATGACATCGGAGGCCTTGGTATGCAAAAAATCGGCCACACAACCAAACGGCAAAGTTTTAACGTGGTCGTGGATCACCACGGCCTTGTTGCGGTCAGTTTGCACCAGCTGGGTCAGTTTGGCGGCCAAAATGCGCACCCGAGAGGTGCTGAAGTCCAGCTGGGCGGTCTCGCGCAGCCACACCATGCGTGCCTCGGGGCTGGCTAAATCTAGCGCTTCGGTATGGGATAGACCTGGTGGATCATGCAGCATCGAGAGATTCTGCCAGCATCATTAAAGCGTGCCAACTACTTTGCCAAGATTCTTTGAAATCACACGGTAATGTGTTTTTTTTCACGTATTTTGAACTTTAAACCACATTTTCAGCCGTTTTAAGCAGGCTGGCCAGCGCGCCGAGGGGTCTGTAGCCAGGTCTGCCCTGTGCAATACTTACCCCACATTATTTTTTAAAGACCCTGCGCATGACCACCGCCGATACGCTAGCCCAATGGCAGCAAGAATATGACACCACCGTTGCACGCATTCGCGCAGGCGTGGGTGCGGGTCTGGCCCATCGCACGCAATGGGCTGGCAAAACGGGGCTAGAAATTATGCAGGCTATGCTGCGCGGCGAGGTGCCCTACCCGCATATTTCAGAAACCCTGGAGTTTGCGCTAGTCCAGGTCAGCGAAGGCCATGCCGTGTTCCAAGGCACGCCCCAGCTTAAACACTACAACCCCTTGGGCAGCGTGCACGGCGGCTGGTACGCTACCTTGCTGGACAGCGCGGTAGGCTGCGCTGTGAACACCAAAATGCCCATCGGCACCACCTACACCACCACCGACCTGAGCGTCAAATTCATCCGCGCCGCCAGCACGCGTACTGGGCCTTTGCGCGCTATTGGCAAAGTAATTCACTGCGGCAGGCAGCTGGCCA
>JAYSRE010000218.1:0-2820 GCA_043721235.1 Polaromonas sp.
GCAGGTTGACCTTTGGTTTGTAACTTTGCAGAAGAACTTTTGTCCAATTGGGGTGAGCTATGTATTTTTTAGGTTTAGGGCTGGTGCTTTTATTACTCAAATTCATGGAAATTGGCTTTGTGGCCCGCTGGGACTGGGCTGACCAGTGGTATTTATTTGCCGGCCCGTTCATTTTGGCCGCTGCCTGGTGGACATTTGCCGATTGGTCGGGCTACAGCAAGAAAAAAGCCATGGAGAAGATGGACAAGCGCAAAGATGACCGTTTAGCCAAAAACCGCGACAACATGGGTATGGGGCCTAAAAAGCGCTAATTCTTGAGTTAACTTGGATTTAGGGCGTTTTAGCCCTGCCGCCCAAGGAAATGCTGGATAGTTAGCTATGTATTTCGTAGTAACCTGAGCATGTGCCCATCCAATAGTGCGACGCGCCTTAGCTGCAGTTTGCACAAACCCGCGCCCATCGCCTTTCTCTGCGCCAAATGCACCCAATCCGAACCTGCAAAGCGTCGATTGAATATAGCCTTGATGAAAATCTGGAGAAAGGCGCGCGGCTCAAAAGGTAGCCTAGCGCGCCCTAGTTTCGCGCGTGTTTTTGGAAGATTTTGCAGCAAGGCCACACTCAATCGGCGCAAACATACAAAAAGTAGTCGCGCAATCTTCAAGTGCCTAAAGTCAGCTAAGAAAATAAAAATTTCCAACAAAATAGCCCTATCGCCCAAGTAAATGCTGAATAGTTAGCTATTATTTCAGTAGTTATCGCAATTCCACGCAATTGCCAGATGTCAGCTAACAGAGGCAACGGTGCAAACGCTAGAGCGTTTCTGCATGCTTAAAAAGCATCCAATACTGCACCCTTAGAAGCACTCGACGCATTGAAGGCAAACTTGGCTTGCACGCCGCGCGTGTAGCGTGGGGCAGGCTTTTTCCATGCGGTGCGGCGGGTGGCCAGCACGGCGTCGGACACATTGAGCTGCAACAGCAACTGCTTTGAGTCAATCGTCACGCTGTCGCCGTTTTCTATCAGTGCGATATTGCCACCCTCAGCCGCCTCGGGGGCCACGTGGCCTACCACCATGCCCCAGGTGCCGCCGCTAAAGCGCCCATCGGTAATCAAACCTACGGTCTCGCCCATGCCCGCGCCAATCAGCGCGCCTGTGGGGGCCAGCATCTCGGGCATGCCAGGGCCGCCTTTGGGGCCCAGGTAGCGCAGTACCATCACATCGCCATGGGTTATTTTGCCGTCTAGGATAGCCTTGAGGGCCGATTGCTCGTCGTCAAAGCACTTGGCGGGGCCAGTCATCACCGGGTTCTTCAGGCCGGTTATTTTGGCTACTGCGCCTTCAGGGCTGAGGTTGCCTTTCAAAATGGCCAAGTGGCCTTGTTTGTACATCGGCTTGTCGATCGTGCGAATGCAATCTTGGTCAACGCGGGGGACGTCGGGCACGTCTTTTAGCACTTCGGCTATGGTTTGGCCCGAAATAGTGATGCAGTCGCCGTGCAACAGGCCCGCAACCAGCAGGGTTTTCATAACTTGGGGAATGCCGCCCGCTTTGTGCAGGTCAACCGCCAGGTACTTGCCTGAGGGCTTGAGGTCGCACAGTACAGGCACTTTCTTGCGCATGCGCTCAAAATCGTCAATCGTCCACTCCACCTCGGCCGCGTGGGCGATGGCCAAAAAATGCAATACCGCGTTGGTGCTGCCGCCCGTGGCCATAATGACGGCTACAGCGTTTTCAATGGCTTTTTTGGTCACGATGTCGCGGGGCTTGATGTCTTTTTTAATCGCCTCAATCAGCACCTTGGCCGACTCTTTGGCCGAGTTTTGCTTTTCATCATGCGGGTTGGCCATGGTGGACGAGTAGGGCAGCGAAATGCCCAGTGCTTCAAACGAAGACGACATGGTGTTGGCCGTGTACATGCCGCCGCAAGAGCCGGTGCCGGGTATGGCGCGCATTTCAATCTCGCGCAGGTCTTCGTCGCTCATTTTGCCAGCGGCGTTTTGGCCGACGGCTTCAAACACACTCACAATGTTCAAGTCTTGGTCTTTGTAACGGCCCGGCAAAATGGTGCCGCCGTAGACGTAAATAGCCGGCACGTTGGCCCGCAGCATGCCCATCAGGCCGCCGGGCATGTTTTTGTCGCAGCCGCCCACCACCACCACGCCGTCCATCCACTGGCCTTGTACGCAGGTTTCAATGCAGTCGCTGATCACTTCGCGGCTTACCAACGAGTACTTCATGCCTTCGGTGCCCATGGCCATGCCATCGCTGATCGTGGGGGTGCCAAACACCTGCGCGTTGCCGCCCGCTTCAATAATGCCTGCAATGGCCGCATCGGCCAGCTTTTGCAACCCGCTGTTGCACGGCGTGATGGTGCTGTGGCCGTTGGCCACGCCCACCATGGGCTTGCCAAAGTCGCTCTCTTTGTAGCCCATGCCGTAGTACATAGACCGGTTGGGCGCGCGGGACTTGCCTTCGGTAATGTTGGAGGACCGCAGAGGTTGGATAGGAATGATTTTGGTGGTCATGGCATGGCTAGGTTTTGGCGGAAGAATGTCTAGATTGTAGTGGGGCTAGACCTGCGATTTTGCTTGTGTTTTGAGGCTTAATTATCTGGCGGTATGTCTGTGCCCGCTCGGGCACTTGGTGTGAACAGCATCAAAGCTGTCCTCCGCCCTGCGGGCTCCCCCTTTATGCCGCTGCGCTGTTCACACCAAGCACCAGGGCTGCGAATAAGGTGGGTAAGTACACAAGCGGTTGATCACCCACCATGTTTGCGAGAGCTGGCCGATGGCGTACTCAGCGCAGCGGCATAAAGGGGG
>JAYSRE010000219.1:0-7150 GCA_043721235.1 Polaromonas sp.
CCACTGGATGTCTATAGACAGTGGCTGGCGCGTTTGCAGATTCAACCCGATACGATCCAGTAAACTTGATGTGTTGCACTTAGACTTGAGACCGCCCAAGTAAATACTGCTCAACCAGCTACGAAATTAATAGTAGTTAAAAAACCAACTACTGCTTGATAACATCCGCCCCCAGTGGCGGTTTGAAGTTAAAAGCGTCACCTGCCAACGCCGGATTGGCTTCTATTTTTTGAAACTTCAAAACCGATCTTTGGCCGAAGGTGTCCAAAATATCTAGGGTGGTCAGCTCACCGCCAGCGGTTTTAAAACCTACGCGAATGCTTTGTAGCGTACCGTCTTTGGTTTTTGGAGTGGCCACGATCCAACTATTGCCGTCGGCATCGGGTGCGGATGTGAGGCTGAAGTTTTGTTCCAGTGCCTTCAGGTCACCCGATGACGCGATGATGGCTGCGGGCGTGTTGGACAGCACATTGGCTTGCTTGTTGGCGGTGACTTGGTTGAGGTCTACGTCGTACATCCACAGGGTTTGGCCGTCGGCCACCAGCGTTTGTTCAAACGGTTTTTTGTAGACAAACTTAAAACGGTTGGGGCGTGCAAATTCAAACGTGCCGCTGGAATTTTTGACTTTAGGCGCTTGGCCTTCGCGTGCAGGCGAGGTAACGCTTTGGGTAAAGTCGGCGCGGCCTGTCTTGCTATTTTTAAGGAAGCTTTCTAAGGCCTCTAGGCCGATCGCCCAAGTAAATGCTGAAGAAGCAGCTATTAAAATTATAGTAAGTGATTTGACTATGAAACGCGCTGGTTTGACTTTCACTGTATTCCTTTCAAAGCGCAATGGTGGGTGGTTTCCAACCGTATGCACCGCTTAATCGTTCCTGCTGGGCGCTAAAATCTCACGCTGTCCACGCCCGTTCATGGCAGTCACTAAGCCGGCTTTTTCCATCGCTTCTAGCAAGTTGGCAGCTTTGTTGTAGCCGATACTCAAATGCCGCTGCACCAGCGAAATGCTGGCTTTCTGGTTCTTTAGCACGATGTCTACCGCTTTGTCGTACATCGGGTCTTTCTCACCGCTGCTGCCAGCGCCTTCGCCCTCCAAGCTCAGACCATCCTCGCCTTCGACAGTTCCGCCCTCCAGCACGCCCTCGATGTAATTAGGCTCGCCTTGGCTTTTGAGATACGCTACAACGCGGTGAACCTCCTCGTCGCTTACAAACGCGCCGTGCACGCGAATGGGCAGGCCGGTGCCGCTGGGCATGTACAGCATGTCGCCCATGCCCAGCAAGGCTTCAGCGCCCATTTGGTCCAATATAGTGCGGCTGTCGATTTTGCTGGACACTTGGAAGGCAATGCGGGTGGGGATGTTGGCTTTGATCAAACCCGTAATCACATCTACGCTGGGGCGCTGGGTGGCTAGGATTAAGTGAATACCGGCAGCGCGGGCCTTTTGTGCCAATCGCGCAATCAGCTCTTCAATCTTTTTACCCACCACCATCATCAGGTCGGCCAGTTCGTCGATCACCACTACGATATGCGGCAGTGACTCCAACGGCTCGGGGCTGTCCGGTGTTAGAGAGAAGGGGTTGTATATGAATTCACCACGCGCTTTGGCCTCAATCATCTTCACGTTGTAGCCCGCCAGGTTGCGCACGCCCATCTTGCTCATCAGCTTGTAGCGCCGCTCCATCTCCATCACGCACCAGTTCAGGCCGTGTGCGGCCTGGCGCATGTCGGTCACCACAGGGCACAGCAGGTGCGGTATGCCCTCATACACGCTCATCTCCAACATCTTGGGGTCGATCATCAGCATGCGCACATCGCGCGCTTCGGCTTTGTACAGCAGGCTCAAAATCATGGCGTTGATACCGACCGACTTGCCCGAGCCCGTGGTACCCGCTACCAACACGTGTGGCATTTTGGCCAGGTCAGCCACCACCGGCGCGCCCATGATGTCTTTGCCCAAGCCCATGGTGAGCAGTGACTTGCCTTCGTTGTAGACCTGCGAGCCTAAAATTTCACTCAGCTTGATGCTTTGGCGCTTGGCGTTAGGCAGTTCAAGTGCCATGTAGTTTTTGCCCGGAATCGTCTCTACCACGCGGATAGACACTAGCGACAGCGAGCGCGCTAAGTCGCGCGCCAAGCCCACTACTTGCGAGCCTTTCACACCCGTAGCGGGTTCAATCTCGTAGCGCGTAATCACCGGGCCTGGCAGGGCGGCTACCACGCGCACTTCGACACCGAAGTCTTTGAGCTTTTTCTCAATCATTCGGCTGGTCATCTCCAGCGTTTCCGGGGCCACGGTTTCTTGGCGTAGCTGCGCGCCGTCTAGCAAGTCTACTTGGGGCAGTTTGCTGTCGGGCATCTCGCTGAACAGTGGTTTTTGCCGCTCTTTGGCTACGCGGGCGCTTTGCGGCACATCGACCAATACATCGACTAAAGTAGGTTCAACAGGTATCTGCGCTGCCCTGGCAGGCATGATGAGGGGAGCGGGGTGCAGTTCTTCGATCTCCGCACGCTCTACGTTCACCACTTCTTCGCGTTCACGCGCTGCCTGGGTGCCCATGGCAATGTCTTGCGCCACTTCTTTTTTGTCGCGCTGCATGGCCCACAGGTGGTGCAGCCAAGCCCCAAGTGCGTCGGCCCACCGCGCCCAAGAAAAGCCCAGGGCCCAAGCCGTACCAGCGACCACCATGGCAATACTTACCAGGCCTGAGCCGGTAAAGCCCAGCCACTTCAAAGCAAAACCGCCTGCTATGTAGCCCAGCACGCCTCCTGCATGCCCTGGCAAACGCGGCTCAAACCGGTACAGGCGCGACCATTCCAGTGCGCAACTGGCCATGAGCAACACACCCAAGCCCAGCCACACCAGTGTGCGAGGGGACAAGCGCAACCATGAAGGGTGCAGTGTGCTTGGCCGCACGGGGCTACCGCTGGAATTGCGCAGCCACTGTGCAAAAGACGACAACCACCAACGCGCCGCTACCAGCAAGCACCACCATACCGAGTAACCAAGTGCATAAAAACTGCCATCGGACAGCCTGGCACCCAAACGGCCCGCCCAGTTGCGCACGGCCAAAGTAGCCCCGTTACTGGCGGCTTGGGCTGTGCCCGAGGTAGACCAAGCGGCATCCACCGGGCTGTGGCTGAGCAGGGCAATCAGCCAGTAGCCCAACGCTACTGCGCTGAGCAGCAGAGCTATTTCGTGGGCAAAAATAAGCCCTGGCGAGTTGTTATGAGATGAACTGCCACCACGCTGGGCGGTGGTTTTGGAAGAGAGGGTATCGAGTGAGTAAGTCATTGCTAGTGCAAGCTTACCCTATCTCTCCCTCTCTCTTGGGGGCCTCACCCCAAAGTGTTCAAGCGCTCTTTGATCAGCACTGAATTGTTCTCTAGTGTTTCAATGTAGCCGCGCTCTTCCAGGTCTTTCATCACGCGGCTGACCATTTCGCGGGATGCGCCCACCATTTTGGCCAAATCTTGGCGCGAGACTTTGTCACGGATCACCGCTTGGCCGTCAGCATCCATCTCGGCGGCCTCTATGAGCGCGCGGGCCACGCGTCCGTACACGTCCATCAGCGCCAGTGACTCAATTTTGCGGTCCGCATGGCGCAGACGCTGTACTAGGCCTTTCATGACCGCGTAAGCCATCGACGTATTTTCTGGCAAGCAGCGGGCAAACTCTACCCGGCCCAGCATCAGCACATCGGTTTGCACCTCGGCGCGCACGCTGGCAGAGTGCGGCTCGTTGTCAATCAGGCTCATCTCGCCTATATAGTCGCCGGGAGACAAATTGGCCAAAATCACCTCACGGCCCCGTGCATCGGTGGTGAGCACGCGGGCCCGGCCGTTCAAAATAATAAACAGCGCGTTAGACTTTTTGCCCTGCTCCACAATCAGCTCGCCACGCTTAAAACGCCGCTTAATTACGGCATCTGACACAGACTCGGCCTGCGTGGGCGTCAGCATGGAAAACAACGGAACACGGCGGATAAGCTCTAAATTAGACAGCATCGACATATTTCACCCTCGAAAATAGTTTTCTGGCACTGAGAACTAAAATGATTGTCTTAGATTCAGTCTGTGCACTAGTTCACATCCTGAGAATAAACCCAAGCATGCAAAGTGGAAGTTCTTGTTTATAAACGCACTAGCCCCACTCTACCTTAGTCGTGGCTAATTGGCTACATTGTCTACACTACTTTTTACTTTATGAAACACGCCAAAGTACTTATCTTGGGCTCAGGCCCTGCAGGCTACACTGCCGCCGTCTACGCAGCCCGCGCCAATTTAAACCCCGTGCTGATCACCGGTATGGCCCAAGGCGGCCAGTTGATGACCACCACCGAGGTGGACAATTGGCCTGCTGATGTGCATGGCGTGCAAGGCCCAGAGCTGATGCAGCGGTTTTTAGAACACGCAGAGCGTTTTAAGACCGAAATTATTTTTGACCACATTCACACGGTAGATTTTTCAAAGCGGCCTTTCACCTTGACGGGTGATTCAGGCCAGTACACCTGCGATGCGTTGATTTTGTCTACCGGTGCATCGGCCAAATACCTAGGCTTGCCATCAGAACAGGCCTTTATGGGCAAAGGCGTGAGCGGCTGCGCTACCTGTGACGGCTTTTTCTACCGGGACGAGATTTGCTGCGTAGTGGGTGGCGGCAACACGGCGGTGGAAGAAGCGCTGTACCTGAGCAATATTGCCAGTAAAGTGTATTTGGTGCATCGCCGCGACAAGTTCAAAGCTGAACCCATTTTGGTGGACAAACTGATGGAACGTGTCAAAGAAGGCAAAGTCGAGCTGAAAACCTTTCAGACCTTGGACGAAGTACTGGGTGACGCAACAGGTGTGACTGGCATTCGCCTGAAAAGTACCGTAACTGGTGCAACTGAAGACGTAACGCTTAAAGGCTGTTTTATTGCTATTGGCCATTCGCCCAATACCGATATTTTCAAAGGCCAGCTAGAGATGAAAGATGGCTACATCGTGACTCAGTCAGGCCTCAAAGGCATGGCCACCATGACCAGCGTGCCAGGGGTGTTTGCAGCGGGTGACGTGCAAGACCACGTCTACCGTCAGGCTATCACCAGCGCTGGCACAGGTTGCATGGCGGCTTTGGACGCGCAGCGCTTTTTGGAACAAAACGGCGCTTAAATCGCCCATACGGGTCTTTGAATGTAGCTGGCCAGGCAGATACAGGCTACCACGCCGCTTTCCTTCAGGTTATAATCTTAGGCTGTTCTTAAAATGGACAATTTTTGTTTACAAAGCAAAATCAAAGACCGCTGGCGGGTGGCTACTGCGTAGAAACAAGTAGTACCAAGCAGAGCGAGGTGCGGCAAAAGCCGTTAATTTAATGTGTAAGGAGTGCTAGCTATGGCACGCGTCTGTGACGTAACGGGTAAAAAACCCATGGTGGGTAACAATGTGTCCCACGCAAACAACAAAACCAAGCGCCGTTTTCTGCCCAACCTGCAGTACCGCCGCTTTTTTGTTGAAACCGAAAACCGTTGGGTGCGTTTGCGCATTACCAGTGCTGCGTTGCGGTTAATTGACAAAAACGGTATTGATGCTGTGCTCGCAGACATGCGCGCACGTGGCCAAGCTTAAGGAGAACGACCATGGCAAAAGGCGGACGCGAAAAAATCAAGCTGGAATCTACTGCAGGTACCGGCCATTTTTACACCACAACCAAAAACAAGAAAACCATGCCTGAGAAAATGCTGATCAGCAAGTTTGATCCCAAAGCACGCAAGCATGTGGACTACAAAGAAGTCAAGCTAAAGTAATTTAGTGCACCCATTAAAAAACCGCCTTCGGGCGGTTTTTTAATGGGTGCTATATTATTAATAGCTTCTTATCCAGCATTTCCTTGGGCGATAAGCTCATTTAATGCAAATTTTCGTATTTGGCATCACCAAATACTGCATCAGGTGGTGGCGCAGCACTGGGCACGCGAAACGATTCACTGGCCCATGCGCCAAAGTCGTGGTCCTTGCATCGCTCACAGCAAAAAGGCCGCCAGCGGTTGTTGGGTGAAAACACGCTGTCGCCCTTGCAGCTGGGGCAAGCCACGGTGGGTGGCCGTTTGGCAGACTGTGCGGGTGTGCTCATACAGTGGCGGGTGGTTTAGGCGCACAAAGTCAGCTCAAAACTGGCATCTTCACTGGTAACCACGGGCAGCTTGTCTGCACCTGACTCACGCAGCAAGCGCACCGACACCATCAAGCGGTTGCCGCTGATCTCAGGAATGAAACCCCTGCCAGGGTCGATGCGCAGGCGTAGTAGCTGAAAACTGCGGCCTTGGGGCAGTGTTTGCTGGTATTGCCCGCCAGTGGCCATTACTTTTTGTGGTGCACCGGTATCGCGCAGCAGCTTGAGCAGCAAGTTCACACATTGGGCTAGTGGCCACAGCGTAGAGGCCCAACGCGTCAGGTCAGAGCGGCGTTGGTCCGCGCCCAGGTGCTGCCAGTGGTAGTAGGCGGGCAGGTCAAATTCGCAGGTTCCTGCGGGAATCCCAATGCGGCTGCGCACGCTAACCACCCATTCGTTGTCGTTCAAGGCTATGCCTGCCTTGCCTGGTTGGCCATTAAGACCTGCAAAAGCTTCTTCGAGTTGGCCTATCACCTCGTCTAAGGCGCTTTCGGCGATCGAAGGGTTACCACGGTAGCTGTTGAACAGCTGTTTGTGTTTTTCCAGGTCTTTGAGAATTTCAGATTTCAGGTCGGAGCGGGCACCAACTTCGATAATTTCAAATACTGTCACAAACGCAAAGTGATGGTCTAAAGCGCTCTCGCGCGCAAGCAGAACGCCAAGGCGCTCAAACAGATTCTCAAGTCGCAAATAGGTGCGTGCGCGCTCGTTAAAAGGGTATTCGTAAACAATCACAGTAGGCTCTTTCCTGGGCTGCAATCATAGCCCGAAGCGCCGCGCTATTTCACCCACCTGCTGCGCAAGTGTTGCAAGGTCGATGTTATCGTTACAAATTACACTGTCCGCAGCTGCCAAACGCTGGGCACGGCTGGCCTGCGCGGCGATTGCTTGCAGTACTTGGTCGCGCGGCCATTGGCTGCGCTGCATGACGCGCAGAATTTGGGTCTCTTGGCTACAGTCGATCACCAGCACGTGGTCTAGCTTGGCCCGCCAGTGGCCA
>JAYSRE010000220.1:0-7131 GCA_043721235.1 Polaromonas sp.
GCAAGCCGCTTAAACCGCGTGAAGCGACGTATGTGCCGTTTACCGATGCCGCCGGCAGTGCCATCGACCAAGGCTTGGCCATCTACTTTCCTGCACCGCACAGCTACACAGGAGAAGATGTGCTGGAGCTGCAAGCCCACGGCGGCGCAGTGGTGCTGCAGCTTTTGCTGGCCCGCTGCCTAGAGGCGGGCAAGGCCATGGGCCTGCGCGTAGCGACACCCGGCGAGTTTACCGAACGTGCTTTTCTTAACGACAAAATCGACCTGGCCCAGGCCGAAGCCATTGCCGACCTGATTGATGCCAGCACCGAAGCCGCCGCCCGAAGTGCCAGCCGCTCGCTGGCCGGTGCGTTCTCGCGCGAAGTGCATCTACTGCGCGATGCACTTATTCACCTGCGCATGCTGGTAGAGGCCACGCTGGACTTTCCTGAAGAAGAAATTGACCATTTAACCAAGGGCAATGCGCAGGGCCAGCTATTGCAACTTGCGCAAACCACCCAAACATTGCTGCATAAAACCAAGCAGGGCGCGCTGCTGCGCGAAGGTATTAGGGTGGTCATCGCTGGTCAGCCCAATGCGGGCAAAAGCTCGCTGCTCAATGCGCTGGCCGGAGCTGAGCTGGCCATCGTTACACCCATTGCCGGCACTACGCGCGACAAGGTGCAGCAAACCATCCAAATCGACGGCGTACCCCTGCACATCATTGACACCGCAGGCCTGCGCGACAGCCAAGACGAGGTGGAGCAAATTGGCATTGCACGTGCCTGGGACGAAATTAAGACCGCAGACGCGGTGATACACCTGCACGACCTAGCCGCCACTTTGGCCGCCGACACTGGCGCACACACCGCGGCAGCAGACGAAGCACTGGCCAGTGCCATGGGGCTGACAACGTCTAAAAACACGCCCGTCATTCAAATTTGGAACAAGCTAGACAAAGCCCCCAACCAAACGCTGCCTGACCGTTTAGCCCAGGCCAACAGCATTGCCATCAGCGCTAAAACGGGGCAAGGCATAGAGCAACTACGCCAAAAGCTCTTGGCCATTGCAGGCTGGCAGTCCGCCCCTGAAGGTATTTTTATAGCCCGCGCGCGCCACGTGCAGGCCATTGCAGCGGTGCAAGCGCACCTGAAGCTGGCCAGTGTGCACCTGGCCGCCAAAGCGCAAAATTTAGACCTGCTGGCCGAAGAGCTGCGTTTGGCCCAAAATGCACTGGGCAGCATCACCGGCGAGTTCAGTGCCGACGATTTGCTGGGTGAAATTTTTTCGCGCTTTTGTATTGGTAAATAATGCTTATTTAACAACGTTTTAAGCCTATCGCCCAAGGAAATGCTGCATATGAAGCTATACTTTTAATAGTGCGCGTCTTTCGTCAACTAGCCTCACCACTTAGCTTCACAATTTCCTTTTACCGCCTGTTCTGGTTTCACCTTGTCACTACCGCACACCATCCTTCACGACGTATTTGGCTACTCGGCTTTCCGGGGCCACCAGCAAGCGGCCATTGAACATGTGATTGCAGGCGGTGATGCATTGGTGCTCATGCCCACCGGCAGTGGCAAGTCGCTGTGTTTTCAAATCCCTGCCATTGCCCGCCAGCAGTTGGGCCAAGGCATCGCCGTGGTGGTGTCGCCCCTGATTGCCCTGATGCACGACCAGGTCGGTGCCCTGCACGAAGCGGGCGTTAAGGCGGCATTTTTAAACTCTACCCTCACCGGGCAAGAGGCAGGCGAGGTAGAGCAAAAGCTGTTGCGCGGCAAAATTACCTTGCTGTACGCCGCGCCCGAGCGGGTAACCAACCCGCGCTTTTTAGCCCTGATGGACGCACTGTACCAGCGTGGTCAGCTAAGTTTGTTTGCCATCGACGAGGCGCACTGCGTAAGCCAGTGGGGCCATGACTTTCGGCCCGAGTACCGGGGGCTTACGGTACTGCACGAGCGCTTTCCCAGCACACCGCGCATTGCGCTAACGGCCACCGCCGATGCGCTGACCCGCAGCGATATTGTTGAGCGCTTGCAATTGCAAAGCGCGCAGCAGTTTGTCAGTAGTTTTGACCGCCCCAACATTCGCTACAAAATTGTGGAGAAAAACGACCCACGCAAACAGCTCTTGCGCTTTATTGATACCGAACACATTGGCGATGCAGGCATTGTGTACTGCCAATCGCGCAAACGGGTGGAAGAGGTGGCTGACATGCTGTGCGCACACGGTGTGCGCGCGCTGCCCTACCACGCTGGGCTAGACCGCTCGGTGCGCCAGGCCAACCAAGACGCTTTTCTGCGAAGCGACACCACCCAAGGTGAGGCCGTGGTAATGGTGGCAACAATAGCCTTTGGCATGGGCATCGACAAACCCGACGTGCGCTTTGTGGCCCACCTGGACATGCCTAAAAACATCGAAGGCTATTACCAGGAAACCGGCCGCGCAGGCCGCGATGGTGAACCTGCCAACGCCTGGATGTGCTACGGCCTGCAAGACGTGGTGAACCAGCGCCGCATGATCGATGAAAGCCCCGCCAGCGAAACCTACAAACAGGTCATGCGCGGCAAACTGGACGCCTTGCTGGCGCTGTCAGAGGCCATGGACTGCCGCCGTGGCCGCTTGCTAGGCTACTTTGACCAAAAAGTCGCCGGTGAACTTAACAGCGATGGCAAACGCCTAAGCTACCGCTGTGCCAACTGTGACAATTGCCTAAGCCCCGCCGATGTGTGGGATGCCACCGAAGCGGCACGCAAAGCCATAAGCTGTATATTCAGAGTCCAGCAGGCCAGCAGCATCAGCTTTGGCGCGGGGCATTTGATCGACATTTTGCGCGGCAAAAGCACCGACAAAATGGCGCAGTTTAACCATTCCAGCCTAAGCACTTTTGGTATCGGCGCTGATATAGGCGAGCAGCAGTGGCGCAGTGTATTTCGCCAGCTGATTGCACTGGGCATGGTCAATGTGAACGCTGAGGCCTTCAACACGCTGCAGCTCACACAAGCCGCACGCGACTTTTTGCGTAGCGACCAAAAACTGCAGGTGCGCGAAGTAGTTACCGAGCGAGCCACGGCCACGTCGCGCAAAGCTTCTAGCGAAAAATCTGTCAAAGACAAAATCGGCAAAGAGAAATCCACTGCCGCCATGAACCTGGGTGCACGTGAGCGTTTTGCCGCGCTAAAAGCCTGGCGCGCCGAAGTCGCCAAACAGCACAACCTGCCAGCCTACGTCATCTTCCACGATGCAACATTGATCTCGATAGCCACTGTCGCGCCACAATCCCTGGAGGACTTATCAGGTATCAGCGGCATGGGTACAAAAAAGTTAGAAGCCTATGGCGAGGAGGTTTTGCGCTTAAGCCGTTCATGAAAACGTCACATAGCCAGATGATGATAGATGAAGTGGTCACACATCGGCTGACATTTTCAACAGTATTCAGCCCATGGGACAACTAGATTGCACAAATCATATTATTTGTGCTGAACAGCCAATGGAGCATTTTTCATGAGCAACGCAGCGATTTCTTCCACGATTACCATCGCAGACCCAGACGATTTTGAAAATAACACCAGCAACAACCCCAGCATGCACGATGTGCTTGCTGCACGCATGCACCGCCGTTATGTTCTTAAAGGCGGCGTAGGCGCTATTTCAATGGCTACCATCGGGACCCTGGGATTAGCGGCGTGTGGCGGCGGTGACAGCGGCCCCGCCCCCATTGCTGCAGCACCAGCACCAGCACCAGTACCAGCTCCTGTCGCGGAGACTAAGTTAGGCTTCAACGCGGTTAACAAGTCAATTTTGGACAAAGTTACGGTGCCAGAGGGCTACACCGCCACAGTGCTATATGCCACCGGTGATCCTATTGACGCTACCGTTGGCGAGTACAAAAATGATGGCACAGATGAAAATTTTGCCAGACGCTCAGGCGATCATCATGACGGCATGCACTTTTTTGGTATGGGTGCCACAGGAGCGCCAGATTTAACCAGCAATGACCGCGCATTGCTGGTCATTAACCATGAGAATATTGCTGGCACAGTCCAGTTCATGCATGCGGCAGGCCAAACAAATATTGCAGCCGCTTCTACAGCAGGCCGCCCCGAACCAGAGGTCGTTAAAGAAATCGATGCCCATGGTGTGTCTATCATTGAACTGCGCAAAACTGGCGGAAAATATGGGTATGTCAAAGACTCCAGTTTCAATCGTCGCGTTACAGCGGCAACGGTCATGGAACTGTCGGGCCCTGCACGTGGTACAGCGTTTGTAAAAACCAAGTTTTCTCCTGCTGGAACACAAACACGCGGTACTGTCAACAACTGCGGTAACGGGTACACCCCGTGGGGCACCTACCTGGCGGCAGAAGAGAACTGGGCTGGTTACTTTTTGCGTGGCGACGATGATGCTGTACGTAGCCAGAAAGACAAAAGCGCTTTGCTGCGCAACGGTATCAGGCCAAAGGCCAGTGGTTTTGCCCACCAGCGTTGGGCTTCGGTAGTTCCAGCGAACGCTGCTAGCACAGATTTCAGCCGCTGGGACTGCACTGCCGTTGCTGCCAACCCAGCAGACGGTATGGGTGACTTCCGTAACGCACCTAATACCTTTGGCTACGTGGTAGAAATTGACCCCTACAACGCAGCATCGGTACCTGTCAAGCGTACCGCATTAGGTCGTCGCGCGAACGAAGGTGCATGGCCAAGCCTGGCTGTGGTAGGCAAGCCCGTGGCTTTTTACATGGGCTGTGATTCACGCGGTGAATATATTTACAAGTTCGTCTCCAGGAAGCTTTGGGTTGCTGCAGACGCCAACCGCAGCGACCGCTTGAGTGTGGGCGCAGAGTACATGGACGAAGGAACGATTTACGCAGCACGTTTTAACGCTGACGGTACGGGCACTTGGGTCAAGCTAGCGTTGTCTAATCCGGATGTGGTTGCCGGCGTACCGGTGAGTTCACTTAACCCTGCTGGCTATACCTTTGACAGCTTAGCGGATATTTGCGTCAACACCCGATTCGCTGCAGATGCCGCCAAAGCCACCCGAATGGACCGCCCAGAGTGGACCTCAGTGAACCCAAAGAATGGCGAGATCTACATCACATGTACTGAGAACCCAGACCGTGGTAGCACTGCGGCAACATCAGTCTCTAATAACAACTTTGCCAATCCTGACGTTGATGCTGCCAACCCACGCTACTGGTTCGACACCAAAGGCGTTACCAGCCAAGGCCCGGCGAGACCATCACAGACAGGTAATGTGAATGGCCATATTGTTAGGATCAAAGAGACGGCGGACACGGCCGCGGCAGAAACTTTTGCCTGGGATATCTTCTTGTTCGGCGCACAGGCTACGGCAGACACGGGAGTGGATAACGTCAATTGGCAGCAAAACGTGAATCTCTCTAAGCTAAGCGCCATGAACGACCTGTCCAAGCCCGATGGTTGCTGGTTCTCCAAAGCCAGCGGTATTTTGTGGATTGAGACCGACGACAACACCTTTACCGACCAAAGCAATGCCATGTTGTTGGCCGCCATTCCTGGCAAACACGGCGATGGTGGTGTCCGCACTGTGGTGAACAAGGCCAATGGAAGCCCTAATACCGCTGTCACCACCGACAAAACCGTTACCACGTATGCGGGCCGCGACATGACAGAGGCGACCTTAAAACGCTTTTTGACGGCCCCGTTAGGCTCTGAAGTCACTGGAGTTGCTGAGTCTGCTGACGGAAAAGTACTGTTTGTCAATATCCAGCACCCTGGCGAAAACACATCGACCACTAACTTTGGTTTAGGTGTGTTTGAAAGCAATTGGCCCGGCAACGGCAGCGGTACCCAGGCTTATGGATCTGGCGGCGCCAAGGCCCGGCCGCGTTCTGCAACTATTGTGATTACTAAAAATGATGGCGGAGTGATTGGTTTGTAATTCACTGGCCTGTCTGCTGTTTCAGCAGCTAGTAGTTAAGGGCCGTGCCGCTTGCGCTGCACGGCCTTTTTTTAATGCGGGTACTGTGCCAAGACCAGGTCGCATGCCGAACTGCGCAGAATGACAAATTCATGGCACTGTCACATTGCTGTTGATAATAAAATAATTGCAGTTTTCACTGCATTTTCAGATTTACTTAGCCACTGGAGCACACCTATGCCTGCGAACACCAACTGTGCGCCCGAGCACCTTGCCGACCCCGATGATCTGCACAACAACCACAGCGCCAACCCCAGCCTGCACGACGTGATGGGTGCGCGCATGCACCGCAGGTATGTACTCAAAGGCGGGGTAGGGGCGATTTCGATGGCTACTTTGGGCACGCTGGGCCTCGCGGCCTGCAGCACGACTTCGGTGCCGGGCAGTTCAGCTGCCGCAGCTGAGCCTAAGCTGGGTTTTAACGCGGTCAATAAATCGATTGCAGACAAAGTGACCGTGCCAGAAGGCTACACCGCGACAGTAATTTACGCGGTAGGCGACCCGATCAGTGCCAGCGTGGGTGACTATAAAAACGACGGCAGTGACGATAACTTTGCCCAGCGCGCGGGTGAACACCATGACGGCATGCACTTTTTTGGTTTGAGTGCCGATGGCAAGCCAGACAACAACAGCAACGAGCGCGCCTTGCTGGTCATCAACCACGAAAATATTTCTGGCACAGTACAGTTTATGCACACCAAAGGCCAAACCCACAACGCGGCCACAGCGCCAGCGGGGCGGCCAGAAGCAGAGGCAGTCAAGGAAATGGAAGCCCACGGGGTATCGATCATTGAACTGCGCAAAACCGCAGGCAAGTTTGGCTATGTCAAGACCTCCGCCATGAACCGGCGCATCACCGCCGCCACGCTGATGGAGCTGACGGGCCCAGCCCGGGCCTCTGAATTTACCAAAACCAAGTTCTCCCCTGCGGGCACACAAACCCGCGGCACCGTCAACAACTGCGGTAATGGCTACACCCCTTGGGGCACGTACTTGGCGGCAGAGGAAAACTGGGCTGGCTATTTTGCCCGAGGCGATGACGATGCTGTGCGCAGCCCCAAAGACAAAAGTGCCATGTTGCGTAACGGTTTAAAACCCAAAGCTGCGGGTTTTGCACACCAGCGCTGGTCCACGGTGACGCCAGCTGACAGCAACAGCACCAACTTCAGCCGTTGGGACTGCACCGCGATGGCCG
>JAYSRE010000221.1:0-7093 GCA_043721235.1 Polaromonas sp.
CTGCCGCCGGCCCTGGCAGGGGCCTTGGTTTAAAAAGTTTCCGAATACCACCCGGTTTATACGGGAGGCTGGAAATTACAGAAAGAATGTTGCACTAACCACCTCCAAAACTTCCAGGCGTACTATTCAATGCGGCCTGAGCGCCAACAGAACCCGCTATTGCACTTCCTACTGCGTAGGCACCACCTGCAACTCCACCCACGGTGCTTGAAACACCGCCTAGACAACCAAAGGCAGCTGCTGTTGCGGTATCAGCAAAACCAACATTCCCCCTGTTTTGAGCCACGTGACCTAACGCAGATCCAGCAGCGCCGACTACGCAGGCCACAGCCATTGGTGCTAATGCAACAGTCTCATTGAAACTGCCACCTGAAGAGGTGCTTGAGTTAGCGAATGTAGGCTCTTGTGCGGTTGACGAGGCTGTGTTCGGCATATTTGGCTTTACAAGATCGAACTTTACGCTCGACATGTCTAGTACTGGCACGGCCACAGGTGCCATGCTCATCCCACCCCGGCCCCAAACCATCTCTGACTTATCAATCTTGCAAATTCTCATTTTTCACTCCGTTTTTTAATACCTTCGTATTGAAGGCATTGACAATGTATTACCCCCCCCCACACAATGTCAATCAAATTGCAGGTAGTTACCGTGTCTTTACATGTGCTTGCATAGTTATGAAAAAAGTATCCAAAAAGTATCTAAAAGGGGTGTGAAATTGGTAGATTTGACAGTGCGTTTTGTTGACACGGCGCAATTAAATTTGTACTGGCCAGCGTGTGAGCCTTTGATTGCCAGTGGTCTAGAGCCTAGTGATGGCGAGTCTAATGTAGAACATGTGCTGGCGCTGCTGCAGGCACAGCAGGGGCATTTGATTGTGGCTGTTACACCCCTGGAGGCTGTAGTGTTTGCACTGGTGGTGCAGTTTCTGCAGTACCCTAACTACAAGGTAGCCCATGTGTACAGCATAGGCGGGCGCAGGGTCATTGAGAGCACACAGCCTTGGGCCACCATAAAGGCCTGGATGAAGCAGCAAGGCGCCGTTAAAGTGCAAGGGGTAAGCAAACCTGCGCAGGCGCGGCTGTGGCAAAAGCTGGGCTTTGCTGACACTTACCATTTGGTGCGGCAAGCCTTATGAACACAACAACGGTTGCTTCAGCTTCTCCTCCTGCCGCCCCTACCGTCAGTGCGCACAGTTTGGTCACTGACCTGCGGGTGCACCGGCGGGCGCTGTACTGGGCTGACTTTGGTTTATCAATAGGGCTGTTTTGGGCGCTGATGGTGTTTGCCAGTACTACGGTGCATGGGCTGTGGGCTGCGCTGGTAGTGGTGCCTGCCAGCTTGGCGCTGTACCGGGCAGCGCTGTTCTCGCATGAGATTGGGCATTTTGGCCAGCGCAGCGTACCGGGCTTTGCCTGGGTGTGGAATGCGTTGTGCGGTGTGCCCATGGGTATGCCATCATTTATGCTCAAGTCGCATGCAGACCACCACGGTGTGGCCAGCTACGGCACAGCGCGTGACCCGGAGTATTTGCCGTTTGGAGCGTATCCGCACATAAAACGGGCGTTTTGGCTGGGCTCGCTGCTGGTGCCGTGCACGTACGCTGCGCGGGCGCTGGTGCTGGTGCCTGCAGCGTGGGCAAACCGCCGTGTGCACATATGGCTGCGCACATGCATGAGCTACATGACCATGAACAGTGCTTACCGGCCCAGCTCTGACTTTCAAAAGCTAAGCCGCTTTGACTTGCTGACCGAGGCGGCTACTGTGCTGTGGGCTTACGGCCTGCTGGCAGCGCTGGTGCTGGGCTGGCTGCCGTGGCGCTTTGCCGGGCTGCTGTTTGTTTGCATGACAGCGGCCCACCTGCTTAATGCGTGGCGCACCTTGCGGGCGCACAAGTACACCTCGGTGGGCCTTGCGGTAAGCGCTGCGGGGCAGCTGCGCGACTCTACGACCTTTACCGGCTTGCCCATAGTGTTGGGTGAGCTGCTGTGTCCGGTAGGCCAGCGTTTTCATGCCGCGCACCATTTGTTTCCGTACCTGCCCTACCATGCCTTGGCGCAGGCGCACCAGCGGGTGATGGCTTCAAACTGGGTGGGGTTGGAGGATTACCGGCAGACGCTGCAGTAATTACTATTAAAATAATAGCTAACTATTCAGCATTTCCTTGGGCGGTAGCCATTTTTTGCCAGAGCGCGCGGCGGGCGCATTGTTTATCGGGTTTGGAGTCAAGTTAGCTTTAAGCGATAGTGCAAAATAACGCCATGAACACTATGATTGATTTGCGCAGCGACACCGTCACCCAGCCCACGCCCGCTATGCGCGCCGCTATGTTGGCCGCGCCCTTGGGCGACGATGTGTTTGGCGATGACCCAACTGTCAATGCGTTGCAAGACAAAATCGCGGCCATGCTGGGCTTTGAAGCTGCCTTGTTCACGCCCACAGGCACGCAGAGCAATTTTTGCGGCATATTGGCGCACTGCCAGCGTGGTGACGAATACATTGTGGGCCAAATGGCGCACACCTACCGCTGGGAAGGCGGCGGCGCGGCGGTGCTGGGCAGTGTGCAGCCGCAGCCTCTGGCGCATGCTGCAGACGGCTCATTGCCTTTGGCAGAGATTGAAGCAGCCATCAAACCTGATGATGCGCATTTTGCCAAAAGTCGCCTGCTCACATTAGAAAACACCATCGGCGGCAAACTGTTGCCATTTGACTATGTGCACGCTGCAACGCATCTGGCCCGCAGCAAGGGGTTGGCCACCCACTTAGATGGTGCGCGTTTATTTAACGCAGCGGTGGCGCAGGCGGCCTTGCTTAAAACCGATCCACGGGCTGAGGCAAAGCGCATTGCCCAGTGTTTTGATTCTGTGAGCGTGTGCTTTAGCAAAGGTTTGGGTGCGCCTGTGGGTTCAGCGTTGTGCGGTAGTGCAGAGTTGGTACAAAAAGCCCACCGCATCCGCAAAATGGCCGGTGGTGGCATGCGCCAAGCAGGCATCTTAGCCGCCGCCGCGGTCTACGCACTAGACCACCACATCGACCGCATGGCTGACGACCATGCACTGGCTACGCGCTTGGGTGCAGCATTTGGGCAAATCCCCGGCGCTACGGTTGACCCAGTGCACAGCAACATCGTCTTCGTCGACTTGGCTGGCCCGGCTAAAGCCAAAGCGGCAGGGTTGATTGACCACCTAAAGCAGCACAACATCTTGGCCACAGGGCTGTACCGTTTACGCTTTGTCACGCATTTGGATGTGGACGCTGCGGCCATTGACCGCACTATTCACGTTGTCCAACAGTATTTCAAATAAAAATCTCTGTCATCAACCTAAGTTAATCCAGAATCTAAGATAAGAAAACCATGCCCAACACTTCAAAAATTACGCCCCAGGAAGCCCTGCAGCGCACTATTGAGCACCGCGAAATATTCCATGATGAGATGCTCAAAGTGGTGCGCATGATCATGTCGGGCGACATGTCCCCGGTAATGATGGCAGCGCTGATTACGGGCCTGCGTGTGAAGAAAGAAACCATTGGCGAGATTACCGCTGCGGCCCAAGTGATGCGTGAATTCTCTACCAAGGTGCACGTAGAGGACAAAACCCATTTGGTGGACATTGTGGGCACAGGTGGCGATGGTTCGCATACTTTTAATATTTCTACCTGCAGTATGTTTGTAGCTGCTGCAGCGGGCGCCAAGGTGAGCAAGCATGGTGGCCGCAGTGTCAGCAGCAAGTCGGGCAGTGCCGATGTGCTGGAGAGCCTAGGCATCAATATCAACCTGACACCCGATGCCATCGCCAAGTGCATCGCCGACATAGGCATTGGCTTTATGTTTGCGCCTAACCACCACACGGCTATGAAGCATGTGGCCCCCATTCGCAAAGAGCTGGGTGTACGCACGATATTTAACATTCTGGGGCCCTTGACCAACCCTGCCAGCGCGCCGAATATTTTGATGGGTGTATTCCACCCCGACCTGGTGGGTATTCAGGTGCGCGCATTGCAGCGCTTGGGTGCTGAGCACGCGATGGTGGTTTATGGCCGTGACGGCATGGACGAGGTGAGCCTAGGCGCAGCTACCGTGGTAGGCGAGCTCAAAGACGGTGAAATTACCGAGTATGAAATTCACCCCGAAGATTTTGGCTTTCAAATGAGCAGCAACCGTGCTTTGCGGGTAGAAACACCAGAGCAATCCAAAGCCATGCTGTTGGGTGTGCTAGATAACCACAGCGGCGCTGCACGGGATATTGTCATGCTTAATGCAGGTGCAGCTTTGTATGCGGCTAACGTGGTGGGCAGCATGGAAGACGGTGTGGCAGCCGCCCGCAAGGCCATTGAATCTGGCGCCGCCAAGGCCAAGCTTGAGTCTTTGGTTCAGGCTACCAAAGGCTAAGCTGTGACCGGCTTGGCGGGTTCATTTGTCTTATTTGTCTACCAGGCGCCGCTCTAGCAAGGGGTACAAAAAAGCAAAAACCAATGCCAGTACCAAGCCTGCTGCAACATCCCACATCACATGCTGTTTGATGCCCATGGTGGAGTAAACGATGAGCGCACACCAAACCCAATTGCTTACTTGCAGCCATGGTGGGCAGTGCATGTCGCGCAACAGCTTGTGCATGCACACAGCGGTAAAGGCGGCGGTGGCCACATGCAGTGAAGGGCATGCATTGCCTGACATATCGACTTTGCGCAAAATAGATAATCCAGCATCTGCGGGCCATGAGTCAGGGCTAAACGGCACGGCAGTGGGGAAAAATAGAAAAAATAGCAAACCCGTCAAACACAACGCCCCCATGGCGCAGCCATACCCTATCAGCCACAGCAAGCTCTTTTGCAAGGCAGGTACCAAAGCCGTGTACAGCCAAAGAGAGACGTAAAAATAAAACGCCGGCGGCCACAGCGCAATGTGGTCGTCTACCCAAGTGGTAGGCATCAAGGTGACAGGGTACACCGGCGACTGCAGCAGTGCAAAATAGCTGTAAAAAAATATGCCTGCAAAAAGCGCAGTGCCTGTAGCCTTAAAAAACCACAGGTGCATGATACGGCCAGCGCATTCAGACCGCCAATGGGTTGGCGGTAGCGGCTTGATGGGCAATGTCATGGGTGCGCCAAACTGGCCAGTAATTTATCAGCAGGTGCCTGTGCAAATGCAAACTCCAGGCTGGCTACGCGCCCATGTGTACAACTCACCTCGCCAGTCACGTTCACCACATCGTCAGACAGTTGGCGCGTGTGCAGTTCAAACTGCAGCGCCTGCTCGGGCGGTACGGGGCGGCGAAACATGCACCGGCGAATACTGAGCAATAAACCCACATTGCCTGCAGCAATGGCTTGGGCTTTGGTATCCCCGGCCCGCAGTCCTGCACCTGCAATTTGCGCAGCAGCCTCCACAATCATTACTCCCGGTACTATGGGTTGCCCTGGAAAATGGCCTTTAAACACAAACGAATCTGCTGTCCACATGGCCTCACCTGTGTAGTGGTCATGGGCCAGTACCGTTACCTGGCGTGCAAACAGCATGTGGTCGCGGTGCGGGATAAACCGCTGGATCGCTTGCGCATCCAAGTGCAGGGGGTAGAGCAGGTCAGTGGTCAAAACTTGGCAAAAATATAGCTTAATGCCACACCAGCGGTGACATAGCTGCGCGTGGCTACCAGTGGGCTGTCGGCAAACACAGCGCCACGCAAGCTGTCATAACGCACATAGGTGCCCAGCCACACATCGCCCATGCGGCGGCTAAAAGACACCAGCAGCTGCGTGCCTGCGTACCCGCTACGGGCTTGGTAAGCGGGGCGCGCAGCTGTAGCGTAGGGAGCAGCTACAGTATAGAAATAGTCGTTTTGCTTTTGGCTGGTAAAAATAGGCCCGGCTACAAAACCTAAATTAGCACCCGAAACACCCCAGGGGTTGGCGATGTCAAGGTTGAGGTTGGGCGAAAAAGTCAACCCAGCGTTGCCAGGCTTACCGCCCAGGGTGATGCCTTGGCGCAGTGGCAGGCGCAATTTCAAAGTTACGGCGTTGTCTTGCGGGGCGCTGAGCAGCAGGTTGAGCTGGGGGCCTATCTCTAGCGAGGGCTTAAGGTCTGGCATGCCTTTGCGTAGCGTAATGCCGTCGCTACTGGTGGGTGGTGAGCCTGATACGCTGATTGAGAGTTCGACCCGCTCAGAGTCGAACAAATCACCGCGCACACCTTGGCGGTCGGCCTTTAGAAAGTCACCTCGGTAGTCCAAATAGGGTACGGGCAAAACCAAGGTGCGGCTTTGGTCTGAACCACGGTAGGCGGGAAATTGCAGCACCACCAAACCTAACCCCACTTCAGTTTTAGACGGCTCTTCGGGAGTGTTTTGGGCTGCAACTAAGGTGCTGACCATGAGTACCATCAGCGCAGCGATAGGTCGAAAAGTGGAGTACATGGTTAAAGTATTTTAGGTGGCTGGCTGTGAGGACATAGTATGCCAAGCAATACCTTCAATCTCAACATCCAAGTCTGAACGGCAAATATCCGCTTGCAAATACACCGCTTGAACTGCACAGCCCCAGTGCGCATTGACAATAGCGCGAACGGCATCACAGTCTTGTGCATGGCGCACATAGACACGCAGCTGCAGGTCTTGCGGACCAAACGCCTGGGGGCCTTGTTTGCGCAGATTGGCTTGGTCGATGATGGCTTGAACGTTGGCAAGCGTTTCAATGGTTTGGTTCTTCACGTCGCCCACATGCACGGTTTGGTGCCCCACAATGCTGGCGGTGCCCGACAGAAACAACAGCTCTTGCTGCTGCACTTGTGCCAAGCTAGCACGGGAAAATGTGGGGCTTTGGCTGCCGTACCGCGCTGGGTAATGGTAGGCGCTAACTTGCCTTGGATTTTCAATTGGTAGAGTGGGGCTGCGCCCCGCAAGAAAAGCGACGCTCAGTGGTCCGCCGCTAACCCCCAGCGCGCAAGCTGCAGGCACATTCCCCGTAACGCTGCGGTTACTAAGGGCAAAACCGCGTTGTCTGCCGGCATTGAACTGCTGGTAGCGTTCTTGCCCGTGGGATGTGCCCGTAATGCTGGGCATGTAGTTCCACGCACGCCATAGGTATTTGAAGTCGTAGGTA
>JAYSRE010000222.1:0-2772 GCA_043721235.1 Polaromonas sp.
AATGACTGGTGCAAGTCAAAATGGGGGCCTAATGACGAGATCGGCGCTGCCAACTTGCTAACGCCTGCCTTGGCGGCTGAGGCTGCCAAACTGGTTAAAACGGGCAAAACTTACCCGCTGGGTTTTGAAACCAATTCACAAACCGCAGCGTATGCACCGCGCACTTGGGGCGTGACAATTGTGCAGCCTGGCCAGGCAGGTGGCATCAGTCTGGGCGGCACCAAAACAACCTACAACGATGACATTTACATGGGCTGGGTGGGCACTGGCTCGCAGATTGATGGCTTGGGCCATATTGGCATAGACAACGTGTACTACAACTGCAATAAAAATTCAGATTTTGCGCAGGCCAATGGCTTGAAAAAATTAGGTATTGAAAAAATACCGCCTTTTGTGACGCGCGGCATTGTGCTGGACATGACGGCCTATTACGGCACCGACATGGTGAAGGAGGGCGTAGCGTTTAACCGTAAAGAAATTGACGAGCAAGCCAAACGCCAAGGCATTGAAATTAAAAAAGGCGATGTAGTGCTGTTTCACACGGGGTGGCAAGCGCTGGAGGGCAAAGACAACAAGCGTTTTCTGGCGGGTGAGCCGGGCCTGGGCAAAGAAGGTGCGCTGTATCTAGCCTCTAAAGAAGTGATTGCCATAGGCGCAGACCAGTGGGCCCTGGAAGTAATTCCGTTTGAAAAAGACGTAGGCGTGTTTGAAGTGCACCAGATTTTATTGGCTAAAAACGGCATCTACATTTTAGAAAATATGAACACCGGGCCGCTGGTAAAAGACAAGGCGTATGAATTTATGTTTGTGTTGGGCGCATCGCGCATTACTGGGGGCGTGCAAGCCATAGTCAACCCAGTGGCCATTCGCTAGCCCGCCGCGAGGTGACGGTATGCACCACTGGTGGGAAAAATTAGCGCTTTTGTTAGGCATAACTTGCCTGCCTTTCATAGCGTGCGCGCACCCGCATGGCGCGGTAGATTGCCGAGCCGAGTTGCGCTTTGAGGCGGCACAGCTGCGGTATTTGCGTGGGCAATTGTGGCTAGATGCTTGGCATTCACAGCGCGCATGGCAGCTTACCCGCGATGCGTTGGGTCAACCTGATGCAGAGCAAACACGTAAATTTATTTTTGCGCTGAAGATGCAAATGGGCCGCGCTAACTGGTTGTTTGGTGTTCAGGCAGATGGCCAGGATCTGGCCCTGACCCCCAAAGAAGACCCCGCACTGGACTTCAGTGCAGATGGGCGTGCGCGTATCGTGATCGACTATGCAGTGCAAGCTACCGAGCAGCCTGCGCAGCGGTGGAGCCTGCACTGTGCAGACCCTGGCTATTATTTTGTCACCGCTTTTGGCCAGCAGCTACAGGTTAGTCCTCCGCAAGGGTTGGTGCAAGAGATAGACACCGCAAAACTGGCTGACAATTTAGCGCGTCTTGAAATAAAACCAATGGATACAAACGCTGTCACAGTGCAAGGCTGCACTGTGCTGCGCATGGGTAGTGCAGACACAGCGTTGCCGGCGCCTCGC
Organism: Polaromonas sp.; assembly: GCA_043721235.1. Classification (GTDB taxonomy): domain Bacteria; phylum Pseudomonadota; class Gammaproteobacteria; order Burkholderiales; family Burkholderiaceae_C; genus JAAFIP01. Next base: position 1,529 of record JAYSRE010000222.1, read on the forward strand.
CCCGGCATGGCGCGCATGGACTGGATATGCCCGCACTAGAGGGTGTCTGCTAGGCGTAAAAACCGGGCAAAGCGTGGCTTGCCGTTGGGCGTGGTGTCGTTGTATGTGTAGGTGACTGTGCTGCCGATGGCGGGCGGATCTTTGCGCTGCGCGTCTGACAAGCCGGTGCCTATCTTAAAGCGCTGGCCGCTGGGGGCTTGCATCTCTAGCGCGCCCAGCAGGCCTTGGTATTTGCCTTTGCCGGCTGCGTGGCCCACTACTACGGCCTCTGCGTCCTGCACGGGCTTTAATTTCAGCAGTACGTTGCTGCGGCCTGTAGTGACTGGGGCGCTAGCCAAATGCAGCACCAAGCCTTCACCGCCTGCGGCAGTGACCGCTTTGAGCTTGGCCTGCAGCGCAGCGTGGTTGGCTACACGATATTGCTCTACTGCACGCAGCTGCGGCCAAGCAGCTTGGCGGATGATGGCGGGCAGCTGCGCCGCGCGCTGGTCAAAACTGCCCCTGCCACCGGGCAGCTCAAACACCATGTACAGAATGCGCTGCCAATCGGCGTCTACCGGCTGCGCCTTGCGCACCATGCCCGACAACACGTCAAACTGGCGGCGCGCCAGCCACAGCTCACCGTCTAGCGGCGTACCAGCGGGCAGCTTGGCTGTAAACCAGGCAGGTGCCGCTACCGTGCGGCCACTGCGAAACCGTAGCGTCGTGCCGTCCCACAAGGCACGCACACCGTCTAGCTTTTCGCTTACCAGGTAGCCTGTGGGGTTGACGCCAGCGGGCGCGTTAGCTGCCAGCAGCACGGGCGACGCTGCGTCGGCGGCTGCCAGGGCTAGCGGTGTCAGCGCGGTGCTGCCCAAGGCTGCTAGAAGCTGCAAGTTAAAAGCACGGCGCGACGACGGGTATATCGGTGCACTGCACACATAAGGACTTAAGGACAAGGGTGGGCTTGAATGTAATTGCATGCTGCATCATAGCTAAAACATGGTTATTTGAGCGAAAATCTAGCGATGCAAAAATTACTTTTCACCCTGGTTCTGTGCAGCGGCGCGGCCACTGTGCTGGCGCAGCCGGAGGCCAATGTACTGGGCCTGCCTGCTGTGCCGCAGGTTAAGGCGCCCTCTGAAGTTGTACCCAGCGCCACCCCAGGTGCCTCGTCTGCCGCCAAGCCTGGTGCTAAACCAAGTGCCAGTACACCCATGGCTGGTGCCTCTGCGCCCGCCAACCAAGCGGCCAATGACAGTGCT
>JAYSRE010000223.1:0-20601 GCA_043721235.1 Polaromonas sp.
AGCGCACACCTGCGTGGATAAACCCTAAGCCGCCTCACACACAGAAATGCTGACACTCCCCAAACTTGGGCTATGGCTTGGCACATCCTGAGCGCTGTAGTGGGAATCGTACTTTCAAGTCGGTCATAAAGTGCCAACTAACAACTTATACAAGGCCAACATGATTCGCCACACCGTAGCTTTCAAACTCAAACACCCGGCTGGCTCCAAGCCAGAAGCTGCCTTTTTAGCGGCCGCCCAAACGCTGTCTACTATCCCTTGCGTGCGTAAGTTTGAGTGCCTTGTGCAAGTGGGCAAAAAGAACACCTTTACCTTCGGGCTTTCGATGGAGTTTGCATCGCAACAAGACTACGACGCTTACAACATGCACCCTGACCATGTTGACTTTGTAGAGACGCGCTGGAAGCCAGAGGTCATGGACTTCATTGAACTTGACTATGTTCAGTACGGGCTAGTGTGAGCCGTGCCCAGGGTTGGTATGCGACTTAGAGATTTGCGATTTTGTTTAACGTGAATCTGCAGCTTGCGGCGTAATAACGCTACAAAGACCAAGCCTTGTACAGCGTCCAGGCGCCAATCAATACAAACCCCGTGCCCGCCACTAACTGCAAAGTGCGCGGTGATACCAGTGTGCCTAGCCAGCTACCCGCCACCACGCCGATGCCCGCGCTTAGCGTGAGCGCGGCGCTGGCGGCAAAAAAGATGGTCCATTTGCTAACTGCTGCGCTGCTGTCGGAGGCAAACAGCATGGTGGCCAGCTGGGTTTTGTCGCCTAGTTCGGCTAAAAATACGGCCAAAAAGACGGTGAAAAAGGCTTGTAGGGCGGTGGTGGTCATGGTCTTGGTCATGTTTTAGTGGGGCAATTTACTGGCACTTTTAGCGAGGCGCTGGCGTGTTCAGCGGGGTGACTGCTTTGCCGTGGACTAAATAGCCAATCAAATTGTCTGCCGCCAAATTGGCCATCGCCTTGCGGGTAGGCACACTGGCGCTGCCGATGTGGGGCGTGAGTACGACGTTTTTTAGCGCAAGCAACGCTGGGTTGATCTTGGGTTCACCTTCAAACACATCCAGGCCTGCACCTACAATTTTGTTGGCAGCCAATGCTGCAGCCAGTGCATCTTCGTCGATCAGGCCGCCACGGCCAATGTTGACCATGGTGGCCGTAGGCTTCATCAGCGCAATCTCGGCTGCGGCCACGGTGTGGTGCGACTCTGCGCTGTAGGGTACGACCAGCACGATGTGGTCGGCTTGTTTAAACAGGTCTTGTTTGCTTACGTAGCGGGCGTTGACGCAGGCCTCTGTAGCCGCGTCAAGCTGTGAGCGATTGTGGTAAATCACATGCATGCCAAAGCCATGCGCACCGCGCTTGGCGATGGCCTGTCCAATACGGCCCATGCCTAAGATACCTAGGGTTGCCCCGTGGATGTCGCTGCCCAGCAGCATGTCAAAGCTCATCTTCTTCCACAGGCCTGCTCTCAAATACGCCTCGGCCTCGCTCACGCGGCGGGCAGTGGCCATGAGCAGGGTAAAGGCCATGTCTGCGGTGGTCTCGGTCAGCACGTCGGGGGCGTTGGTAGCTTGCACGCCTGCGGCGGTCATGGCGTCAAGGTCAAAATTGTTATAGCCCACCGACATATTGGCGCAGATTTTTAACTGGGGGCACTGGGCTAGCAGCGCTGCGTCAATACGCTCACCGCCACTGGTGAACGCGCCTACCTTGCCTTGCAGCTTGGCTATCAACTCAGCGCTAGACCAGATAACGTCCTGTGGGTTGGTTTCAACATCAAAGTGGGGGCGCAGGCGGTCTACCGACTCAGCGGCAACGGCGCGGGCAATAAGAATGGAGGGTTTTTTCATAATTTAGCAGTGAAAGTAGTCTATGGCCCAAGAAAATGCTAGATAGTTAGCTATTTATTTAATAGCTATTGGTTTGGTCAACGAAACCATACCAAGGTCATCACAACAAACAGCGGCACCAGCACGCCCATGGACCAGGCCATGTAACCAAAGAAGCTGGGCATTTTTAGGCCACGGTCTTCGGCAATGGCTTTGACCATGAGGTTGGGTGCATTGCCAATGTAAGTGTTGGCCCCCATAAACACGGCACCTGCGGATATGGCGGCCAGCGTGGGGGCCAGCGTCGTCATCAGGACTTTTGCGTCGCCGCCCGCAGTATTGAAAAACACCAGATAAGTGGGTGCGTTGTCTAGAAACGAACTCAAAATGCCGGTAGCCCAAAAATAAGCTGCAGGATTGGGTGTGCCGTCGGGGCGGGTAACGGCGGCCACCACAGCCGAAAATGGCCCGTCTAATCCCGCTTTAAGCATGGCGATAACTGGAATGATGGTTAAAAATATGCCGGCAAACAACTTGGCGACCTCCAGCATAGGTGCCCAGGAAAACTGGTTGTCGGCATGCACTTGGGCTGCGGTAAGCTTGAACGAGAGCAGCGCAATCACTACCAAGCCTGCATCACGCAGCAGGCCCGGCAACCCAACTTGCGTGCCCAGCACATTGAACGAGGTGCTGGATTTCCAAAATCCGCTCATCAGTACCAGCGCTGCTATAGCCCCCAAGAGCCAGAAATTAGCCGCCCCATCAAAACCGATGCGCCGTGTATCGGGTGTAGGGTCTGTAGGCAAGACCTCCTCCCGGCGGTGGTAGTACCACCAGTCCAGCGCATAAAAAATAGCCAGCAATGTGCCGACTAAAAAAACCGTTTCTGGGAAAATATGCCGCACAGTCCAGAAAAAATCAACCCCTTTGAGAAAACCTAAAAACAAAGGCGGGTCGCCCAGCGGTGTGAGTGAGCCACCTGCGTTAGACACGGTAAAGATAAAAAATACCACCACATGCGCTTTATGTTGCCGGTTGTCGTTAGCACGGATCAGGGGCCGGATAAGCAGCATCGATGCGCCTGTGGTACCCATAAAGCTGGCCAATACAGCGCCAATACCCAAAATAGCCGTATTAAGTCCAGGCGCTCCATGCAAATTACCGCGTATGTGGATACCGCCCGACACGGTGTACAGCGCAGTAAGCAAAACGATAAAAGGGATGTACTCTGCCAGCAGCGCATGCACCAAGCCTGCGAAGGCTGTAGCTGGGCCAAACACCACTGCAAACGGCAGCAAAAAAGCAAACGCCCATGCCGCTGTCACTTTGCCGTAGTGGTGGTGCCAAAAGCTCAGCGCTAGCAAGGGCATTAACGCTATGGACAGCAAAATCCCCGCAAAGGGTATGCCCCACGCCACGGAGAGTTGGCTGCCCCACATCTCTGCTGCTAAAGCCCAGTGCGGAGCGTACGATAGCGCGGCTACAAATGCGGCTCTAAGCAAAAAATTCATGGACTCAAATCGTAAAAGTAACTATGCAGGTTGCTCTATTTCAAAAACTTGGCGTAAATAAGCAAGGTACTTTTCGTCTTCACACATGTTTTTAGACGGTGTATCAGACAGTTTGGCCACAGGCTGGCCGTTGCATTTGACCAGCTTCATCACAATTTGCAGTGGCACATGCGCGGGCGCGTCGCCTAAGTCGTTGGTCAGGTTGGTACCAATACCAAACGCCAACTGGCAGCGACCGGCAAAGCGCTGGTACAGCCCGATGGTGCGCGGTATGGTGAGGCCATCGCTGAAGATCAAGATTTTGGTTTTAGGGTCAACCCGGTTGGCTTTGTAGTGGGCTATCAAGCGCTCACCCCAGGCAAACGGGTCGCCGCTGTCGTGGCGTGCACCGTCAAACAGCTTGCAAAAATACATGTCAAAGTCGCGTAAAAACGCTGTCATGCCATACACATCAGACAGGGCAATGCCCAAGTCACCCCGGTATTCGTGCGCCCACGACTCAAAGGCGAAGGTTTGGCTGTCGCGCAGGCGGGGCCCCAAGGCTTGTGCGGCCTGCAGATATTCGTGCGCCATGGTGCCCAGGGGCGTGAGGCCCAGCTTCATGGCAAACAGCACATTGCTGGTGCCCGCAAACTGGCCTGCAGGCTTACTGGCTGCGTCCGTGCCCAGCTGGGCGCTGAGTGTGCGCAGCACCTCTTCATGCCAGGTTTTAGAAAAACGTCTGCGGGTGCCGTAATCAGCAATTTTTAGTTCGTGCAGCCCGTCAGCCTGCAGCAGGGTAATTTTGGCATCTAGGCGCTGGCGGCCTTCGGCCAACGGGGGCGTTTTTTGAATATTGCGGAAATACACTTCATTGACAATCGCCAGCACCGGAATTTCAAACAAAATAGTGTGCAGCCAGGGGCCTTGTACCGAAATCTCAAGTTCGCCGTTGGGCAAAGGCGTGATGGTGATGTATTTTTCATTGAGCTTGAACAGCCCTAAAAAATCGACAAAATCACTTTTGATAAAGCGCATGCCGCGCAAATAGGCCAGCTCGGTTTGTGAAAAATGCAGCGTGCACAGAGAACGGATCTCGTTGCGGATTTCGTCGGCAAAGGGGGCCAGGTTCACGCCAGGGTTGCGGCATTTAAACTTGTACTCCACCTGCGCGCCCGGAAACTGGTGCAGCACCACCTGCATCATAGTGAATTTGTACAGGTCAGTGTCAAGCAGGCTGGTGATGATCATGCTCTGCATCGTACCAAACATCTTGCGACAGTTTTAGCGCCCCAGCCAACGGCCACTGTAGCCTACCAAAAGCAAATGGGGCACCGTCACTGCCCCTAGCGCCACCACCAACCAGTGCAGCAATTGGGCATCTACACGGCCAGCCCACTGGCCTGCACTGGGCAGCCATTGCCAAAGTGCAGCCATCAACACGGCTGTTAGCAGCATGCTGGCGCACCAAGCCCAGGCCACCTGCCCAGCAGACAAGCCCTGGTGGCTCACAGCGGCCCGCTGCACGCGTGCAATATGGGCTGTGCAGTGATACAGCCCAAAGTACAGCGCAAAAGCAAAAAGTGGTGAAAGTACCAAATTCAAAGCAAGGACCATGCTAATTTCTACCCAAGCCCGGGTTTGTAAATGCGCCGTGTTGTCACCAAACATGGGCCTGTTACGCTGGCTGCGCAGGCTGGTTACCACCACAAAGCAGGCCAATGCAGCCCAGACCCAAGCCAAGCCGCTCCAAACACTCAGCAGCCTTGGTGCGTATTGCGGGGCAACGCTTTGCAAAAGCTGGCCTAGGGGTGTGCTTTGCAGTAAGGCTGGTGCCATCACGCTTACACCACCTACCGCCAGCCTGAGCCAGATGCGCTGCGCGTACAGCTCACCAAAGTGCCATACAGACATCAGCAGCAAAGCAATCAACGCCCCAGCAAACGACAGTGACAGCAGCCCACCACAAAGCAGTGTGAGTGCAAGGTACAGCAACCCGTACACCATGGCCTTGGAGTACGGCTTAAACTGGCCCAGCAACAGCACAGTGTCTAGCGCGCCATGCCCCATGCCCAGCGTGAGTGAAAGGCCTACAAACAGCCATACACCCAGAGTAGGCCACTGCTGCTCCAGCGCATACAGGCAAGCCAGGGCAAGGCCCCACAGCGCAGTTTTAAACCACCACGGAAGCGCCCGCAACATCATGAAGGCCTGCTGGCGAATTTACCCAGCAATTTACCGGGTAACCCACCAAGCATTGCGTGCGAGAGCGCGGCGCGCGCAAAAGGGGCGACAGGCAAAGAGCGCATCACGCGCAAGCGCTGCTGCCCACTGGCCTGGCCTGTCAAAAAAGCAATGGTGTCGGCGGCGGTCATTCGGCCAAACAGCTGCATAAAGTACTGGGGCGCGCGCTGCCAGTCACGGGCCAATACGTCTAAAAAAACAGCGTCCATCCAATGCTCAGTCGCTGGGCGGCGAAATGCTGTGGGCTGCCATGCCGCTTGCGTACCAGCGCGCAGCGCTGCAGACAGCGACTGTGCCAGTTGCACAGCATGCGCCAGCGTGTCGATAAAAGCATAGCCTGTAGACGGCCGCAGTGTGCCGCCGCGCCGCCCCAGCCCGATGGGCGCGGTAGTTTGCGCCCGCGCATCTTGCAGGCTGAGCACACCATGTTCACGGTAACCCACGTTGTAGCTGGCGGTGCCGCACAGCTTGGCAAGGTACTGCTGCAGCTCTGCGCCATAGTCAGGCTGCCAACTGGCCGGTGACACCCATGTACTTTCAACCAAAGCACAGCGTGCGCTGTAGGGCAGAATGTACCAAAAATGCAACCCGCGCGGGTGCGGCTCAAAGGCCATGAGCTGGACTTGGTTGGGGTTGAACACATCGTGCTGGGTCTGCACCTCCCAGCCCGTAAACTGCTGCACCAGTGCGCTGGGCGCTAGTTGCATTACAGGCCGTGCATCTAGCACGGTGCGGGCGTGCACTGCGCCCCCTTGCTCCAGGGTGATGACAGCCTCAGATGCACTGCGCACTTGTACCTCAGCCGCCCCAGAGTTCATTTGCAAAACAACGTGGGACGATTGGCTTATGGTGCGAATTGCTGCCTGGTAAAACGCATCTGCATCTAAGCTGGCGTAGCGGCTGCTTGGGGAGCTTTGGCTGTGCGCTACACTGCCCAGCGACACACTCCATTGGCGCCAATGGTGGCGTTCAAGATGGCTGTAGCGGTGCGTTGCGCTAGCCCAGTAGCTCCAAGTGCGGTCACGCACGTAATGGCTGCGTTTTTCTAGCACCAGCACCGACACAGCTGCAAACTCTGGCGCGGCCAGCTCTGCAGCCAGCGCCAAGCCGCCCAAACCACCGCCCACAATCACGATGTCCCAAAGCTTGTCCACAGCAGACGGGCTAAATACGCGCACCCGGAAAGCCCGGAGTGCCGAACAAGTGGGACAGGTCGTTGTGCCAGACATCGCGCGCAACCACTTTTTTGGGCATCTCTGGCAGCAATAGAGTTTGCGCTAAAAGTTTGATTTTTTCTGCGCGCGTCAAAAACACCCTGCCCTGCCAATAGCGGCCTGCCCCTTGGCGCAAAATCTTATGGCCTATGCCTTGGTACAGGGCTGCAGCTATGCGGATAGCGCGGCGGTTATGGCGCGGTATGACCGAAATACCGGCATGCGCAAAAGCATAAAAATCATCTGCCAATGCCAGCAAACGCTGCAGCGCAGCAAACGCTTGCGCGCGCTGGGCTGCACTTTGCGGTGCCGACATGCCGTGCAGCGTGACATCCCATTGCATGGGAATGTAGCAACGCCCACGCTGCGCGTCTTCCACCACATCGCGGGCAATGTTGGTAAGCTGCATGCCCACACCCAAGGCAATCGCGTAGGCATCAGCTGCAGATGGGGCGCCCAACAAGGGGCGCATCATTTGCCCTACTGTGCCCGCCACACCGTAAGCAAAGCGCAGTAAATTCTCAGTGCTGTCAATGTGCCGGGCATCGGCATCGGTCTGCAAGCTGTCCATCAGCGTTGCCAGCACAGCATCGGGTACCCCGTGGCGGCGCAGCATACTGCCAGTTTGGTTGGCCAGGGTTTGTTCGGGCAAGTTTGGCTGTGCACTAGGGGAGCTTGAAAGTGTGGGTTGCAAGGCTTGCTTGCGCAGCTCTTGCAAAGCCGCGCCACGCTCTTGCAGTGAGCCTAAACGCGCCTCGTCTGCAAAGTCGTCTGCAGTGCGGGCAAAGGCATACAGCAGCGCTGCATCGCGCCGCGCTGAAGCACTTAAGAACCGCGCCGCCCAAGAAAATGACTTGGCATGCTGGTCCATCACAGCTTGTGGGTTCATACCCGCTTGTGGGTCATGCTGCGCTGGCTTTAATACAGGCGAATTCACTGTACGGTCCCAAACATCAAGCGCTCAACCACTTTGGCTGAGGTAACCACGCCGGGCACGCCCGCACCAGGGTGCGTGCCCGCGCCTACAAAATACAGGTTGGGCACGTCAGGCGACCGGTTTGGGAAGCGAAAACCCGCCGACTGCGTCAGCTTAGGCGTGATTGAAAACCCCGAGCCCAGGGGCGCAAGCAGCTCGTCGGCAAAGTAGTGGGGGGTGACCATGTGTTCATCCACTATACAGTCAGCCAAGCCCGGTAACAAACGACGGGTAAGCTCAGCCTGCAGCAGCGCTTTAAAGGGGGCGGCCTGCACCTTCCAGTCGATACCCGCAGCCAAGTTGGGCACAGGCACCAAGGCATAAAAGCTGTCGTGCCCAGCGGGGGCGTATTGCGTATCGGTGGCTGTGGGGCGGTGCAGGTAAATACTTAAGTCGTCGCTAAGCTCTTGGCTTTCAAAGATTTTATGCAGTACCTCACGGTACGTGTTACCAAACAAAATCGTGTGGTGCGGCACATCTGGGTACTGGCGGCTGGTGCTGAAGTACCAAACAAACAAACCCATAGAGTACTGCTTACCCGTGATGGCTTTAGGCCGTTTTTGCGCTGCGGGCAGCAGGTGCGCCAGCGTGTAGCCCGCGTCGGCATTGCTAACTACTACGTCCGCCGCCATGTGGCGCCCATCTTGCAGCTGCACCCCTGTGGCACGGCCTGCTGAGGTGGTAATAGTCTGCACATCAGCGTTCCACTCAAACTGCACGCCGTGGCGCTGGCCCAGGGCTACCAATGCCCCGACCAAGCGCGCCATACCGCCACGCGGAAACCAAACACCCCACTTGCGTTCAAGGTAGTGAATCAGGCTGTAAATGCTGGTGGTGTCAAACGGATTGCCCCCTACCAGCAGCGGCTGAATGCTAAAAGCCCGGCGCACCCGCTCATCTTTAAAGTACTGCGCTGTGGCGTTGTAGACAGAGCGGTCGGCCCGCAGTTTGACCATGGCAGGCAAGGCTTTGAGCATCGAGAGAGCGCCCAAGAAAGGCTGCGAGCCCAACTCTTCGTAGCCTTTTTCAAACAGCTTTTGCGAGTGCGCTAAAAAAGCCGGGTAGGCCTGTGCATCTGCATGTGAAAATTTTGCGATCTCGGCTTGGATTTTTTCTGTAGAACCGCCGTAGTCAAGCTGGGTGCCGTCGGCAAAACGCATTTGGTACCACGGCGTTACGGGCAATAGCTCTACATGGTCAGACAACTTCTCGCCCAACAGCGCAAACAGCTCTTCAAACAACTGCGGCGCTGTAAGCACCGTGGGGCCTGCGTCATAGCGAAACTCCAGGTTGTTAGTGGTGCGTACGAACTCGCGCCCCCGCCCGCCAGGGCCAGGCAGACGGTCTAGCACCGTAACATGCTCTCCGCGCGCAGCGCAGCGCAATGCGCCAGCTAGGCCGCCAAAGCCTGCGCCAATAATTACAACCTTCATCCATTATTCCTTGGCATTAAAAAATTCGCGCAGTTGATAAGCCAACTGCAAGAGCAAAGCCCCTGCTTCGCCAGGTAGCTGCTGGGCAGCGGCAATGGCCATGTCAAGATGCCGCGCACCATACTGGTAGGCGCAAGCTACAGCATCTGTATTATCGCCTGCGGCCTGTAAAACATGCACAATGTTGAGGCTATTGACCTGGGCATCACGCTGCCTGTCAGCCAAGTCGTCGGCCGCTTGGTAAGCTAACGAAAATGCCTCTGCGGCACTGCGCGCTTGGCCAGTCCAGCTGTGCTTGCCGCTGGTCAGCAGTGCCAATTCAAGTGGCAGGCTGAGCAAAGCGCCTGATTTGGCAATTACAATTTTTTCGTAAGTGTCGGTATGGCTGACACTCTGGCTTCGCGCAGCCAGGTCAGCGCACTGCCCTTGTATGGCCAGAGCAGTCCGTTCATGCACCAACGCCAACAAACTGGGTATCACTTGGCTGCGGCTGATACCGCAAAGTGCGACATACGCGGCAGAGAGCATCAAATCTCCCGCGCAAATAGCCACGTTGCTGCCAAACTTAGCCCACACTGTAGGCAAGCCGTGGCGTAATGTATCTTTGTCTTGCACGTCGTCGTGAATGAGCGAGGCGTTGTGCAAAAGCTCGGTTACCGCAGCAATGCACAGCGCATCGTCTTTAGACAAGCCGAGCGCCAAACTGGCATGGATGGCCAGGCGGCCTCTTACGCGCCTACCACCCGAGCTTAGGTGGTAAATGGCCGCTAGCTGCGCCTCAGACTGGGGGAAATTAACGCTGTTTGCAGCTCCGCCGTTGACTAAGCTGACAATTTTCACCTCAAGCTGCTTTAGTACATTCTCGCCCACATCCAAGGCGTTTAACGATTCCAAACTGACCGGCTCCATCGCAGTTTGCGCAAACATAAAGATGTTCCAGTGGTGTGGGTCATTGAATTGGTCAAAAAAATTGGGCACTCCACGCGCTTACATGGAATGCCCCTACTTTAGACCAACTTACTTTTTAGCAGCGCTTTCAGACTCGCTGACAGCCACACTCCAGATAATCAAACCAAATGCAATTTTGTTCAAAACGTCAGCCAAGTTGTAGATGAGGTTGAGCGCATTGGCACTGGCTTCTGGGCCGCTACCTGTCAGGTAACCAAAGAAATAACCGACCGGGTAGATAGCCCAACCGATGGTCACAATCCAGCGCATGGTTCCAAACGCTGACTGCACTGCGGGTGGTGCGCTTTGTGCGTTGATCTTGCTGGCTTCGCCCATAAAGATTTCGTACAAAATAGCAATCCAGCCAACCATACCGATGATGAATGCAGGCCAGACAGACATATAGCCCGCCTCACCCAAGTAGCCACCGATCAGCATAACAAAGGTACCGACCATCAACCGCCAAAACACCCCTACAGGGACTTTGGTAATGGCAGACAAGATCAAGAAGAACTCGATCATCAGCAACGGTACGGTGATAAGCCAGTCGATGTAACGGAACACGGTGGGCGAAGTGCCTGTGTTAACCCATACCTCGCGCATGTACAGATAGTGCACCGCGGCTACCAAGGTAACCAAGCCTGACACCGTCAGCGAGGTTTTCCACTTAGCAGAAACTCTGTCTCTTTCTAAGAAGAAAAACACTGTGGAGGCCATCAAAGCCATGGTGATTAGCCAAAATGAAATGCCGACAAAATCATTTGACTTTAACAACGCGCCTGTAGCGGCAAACGCCTGTGTTGAGACTAGTGCTCCAACAATCCCTAAACCTAACCCCAAGGCCGCTTTGGGCCCCATACTTTTAAATATCATGCGTGTGTCTCCCTAAAATGCATGACCGGTTGAAATGAAGCACCTTGCGGTACTTCGCCTGTCATGATTTCAGTGATCTGGCTATACAAATAGCGAGTCCAGACTAATCATGAAACTTGATTCTATTTTTATACGGTGTAGTTGGTATCCGGGTATACGCGTATGTTGACTAACTGCCAGGGTTTATCAAATCAGCCTCAATTAAGCAAAAAAAAGCCATGCTTTCACATGGCTTTTTAGTAATCAAAAGCGGGAATTACAGCTGCGCCATCGCATCACGAATTTTCTGTTCACGCACCACTTGGCGCACGGTGTAAATCGCCACCATACCAAAACCTACTTTGTTAAACAGGTCGGCAATGTTGTAGATTAATTCGCGGCCTACGCGCACGTCGGGTGAATTGGAAATCAGCGTAATCAAGAAACCCAGTGGGTAAATAGCCCAACCGAACACGATAAACAGTTTAAGGCGTGACAGGCCTTGGCGTACAGGCGCCAGTTTGTTGGCAGATGCGTTGGTTACTGCTGTGTACAAGATGAAAATAATAAACAGCCAAGCCAGGCAACCTACGCCAAACATAGCCCAACCTACTACCGTAGCGCCCTTGGCTGCGTTGATAGATGCCTCGCCTGCCCAGCCAAACACAATCATCAACACGTCTGCCACGATGACCAGCAAAGACACTGCAAACGCATCGTCGCCGCCTAACATTTCTGGAAACTTGTTAACCAAAAGCGGGGTTGTCACCAGCCAGTCAATGTAGCGCAAAACTGTGGGGTAGTCGCCCTTGGACAATGCATCGGTGCCGATACCGTATTTCCAGTTAATGATGGCGTACATCATGGCGGCCATGAAGCAATACACCGCAGAGGTTGCTGCGTTGGATTGGCTGTCAAGGGGCAGCGTATTTTTAATCAACGCAAAATACAGTGCGCCGCCTGTCATGCCCAAAAATCCCATTAAAAATGAGAATTGGGTGGCCATAATTAAATCAAATTGCATCAAGTGCTCCTAGGTAAATTTTTGAAACGAAAAATTAGGGGTTGAGGGAATAAAAATACGCAGTCATGTGGGGTTGAAGTTAGACCGCTAAAGCGCCGTATTTGGCACCAAACTTATCTGCTGCATTGCGGTCTGAGTAAATACCAATGATTTTCTTTATCCCGACCATGGTGGCAAACAGCTCGTCTTTGGTGCGGCAAGCTTGGATTTTGCTTATTACGGGGGCTGCATCGGCAGCCAAGAGCGCGCTGATATCGCGCGTCATGCTGGCTTTGTAGGTTTCCAGCTCAGGAAAGTAGTTGGGCGGCGGCACGTAGTTGGGCTGCTGCATGGGCTGCATTTGCTGTTGCATCGATTGCTGCTGGGGAGCATAGCCCTGCATGGGCGCGCCGTTGGCCACCCGCATGCCGGCCATTTCCACTACATTGGCGGCGCTGCCTGCCACTTCTAAAAAGCCCTGCTCTTGCAAGCCTTGGAACACAGCGGCAAGCGACGGTAGCTGCGGGTTACGTGCCACCAGCTGGTCTACCGACGATTCGCCATCCACCACCAGCAGGTAGCTCATCATACGCATCGGCAAGCCTGTGGTTTTGAAGGCCACTTCGTCGATGCCTTTGAATGATTTTCGGAAAATAATAGACATTTCCTACTCCTTTACTTTTTTAAAAAACAAACTCACATCATGGGCATAAAGCCGGAATCTTGGTGCTCTGCATCGATACGGCGCATTTTTGACAATGGGGTGCCCGATTGCGATTGGCTATGGAACATTTGAACTGCCGCTCCTGAAACGCTGCCGACACGCCGAATCAACCCAAAACGCTCTAAAGTCTCAAATTTAGGCACCAAAGGTGCAAACACCTGCAAAAAAGGAACGTATTGCTCTACCGGACAAATACCTTCCACCATAGTGAGCACCGTGCGCAGGTCAAGCGAAATCGTCAAATCATCACTGCGAAGTGCTGAAAAGCCCTTCGCGGTGATCGCAAAGACAATATCGTTTAAGTTAGACATGGGTTAAATTTTGTTACTGAATGTAGGTGCAAGCGGGTGTTGCTAAGTAGAAATACTAATCTACCTACAAATTCTCACGCAGTAAAGTTTTAATCGATGACAAATGCTCTTGCGCAGGTACGCCAATATGTTTTACCAACTGCTCATAGCCGCCTAAAGTCACGGCCAGTTGCTCTAAATTGCTGAGCATTTCTAGCTCTTTCAGCACCATAAATGAGTGCTCAGGAGCGTAGGTGAGTATAAAATTACTCATTGCGTCTACCGCACGGCCCAGTGCCAGCGATTGTTCTTGGCTGGCACAGGTGCTGGTACTGGTACTGGTACCTGGGCTGGTGCGCGATACGGCGCTGGGCAGCTCTTGGCGCGTAGCTGCAAACTGGGTGTCAGTGTCTGTAGGCCCTTTGCCAGGGCGTTTGAAAAACCCCATCACACTGGAGGGAGCGCTTTGCTGTTGGCTTTGGCGAAACGAGGTGCTGGCCCCGGTGGCTAGCCCGGCCTGCTCGGCTTTGGCCGCGCCTGGGGGCAACTGGGACATAGGGCGTATCAAGCCCGCGATGTCCAGGGACTTGAGCACACCGCGCACGTCGCCAAAGGCCCTTAGGCTTTCTACATAAACCTCTATGGTTGTTTTGCCGTCTATGACCTTAAGGATAGAGCGCAGCTTGCGTGGCAAGGCCGAGTCGGCGCTATAAGCCGCTAGCTGTCCTTCTTCTGTGCGGGCGTAAACAGTCATAAACCTGAAAATAAATTGTTACAAAAATTAACTAATAAAATACGTTAATAGTGTAGGTTATCTTACTAAGACTGTTTTAAGTTACCTGTAACTGACAAATCAGGTATTTATGCAATTATTAAATACCTTAGGTTGTTGTGAAGCAAACTAAAAGTGATATTTGCCACGCTATTTATATTTAATTGTTGCTTGACTGCACTTACTAGAACTTTAGATACCTTCTTTTTTTGCATGCGCACTGTTTTTACTTGCGCGCTGCGCTGCACTGCACTGCACTGCACTGCACTGCACTGCAGTTTTACACGTTAGCACCTCGCCTCTATCACCAATCCTTCTAGAGCCGACCGGCTACCAAGGTCAGCACGCGGTCGGCGTGGTCGGTCAATATGTGGTTTTGCTCAGCTACCAGCATGGGCACGCCTTGGCTTTTAAGTTGCAATAAAGCATTGGCCATGTGCTCTACCAACAGGGGGGCAATGCCCTCGCAGGGCTCGTCTAGCAGCAGCAGGCTGGGGCCCGTCATCAGGGTGCGGGCCAGCGCCAGCATTTGCTGCTGGCCGCCGCTCATGTGGGCGGCGGGGCGGTGCAGCATGGTTTTAAGCGCTGGGAACAGGTCTAGCACGCGCGCCTCGCGCTGGGCGGTATCAGCTGGGCTTGCGCTGCAGGCTATGCGCAGGTTTTGCTGCACGGTCAGTGCGGCAAACAATCGGCGGTCTTCGGGCACGTAGCCTAGGCCTAAACGGGCGCGCTGGTGGCTGGGCAGGCCATGGCTGCCGTTTTGAAGGCTGATTTTTTTACTATTTATTTGATAGCTACTCGTGCAGCAATTCCTTGGGCCACAACCCATAATTGCTTGCAAAAGGGTAGATTTACCGGCCCCGTTAAGGCCCTTAAGCACCACCAACTCGCTGGCACTCACCTGCAGGCTGACGTTAAACAGCGCCTGCGCTGGGCCCCACCAAGCGTTTAAATTGTCGATGCTGAGGACGGCCGGTGCGGGCACAGGCGCGCTGGCAGGAATGGCATGGCTGCTAGCACCAGGGTTGGAGATAGGGATTGCTGGCTGATTTACTGTCTGGCCCTCAAGCTGGCCCTCAGGCTGGCCGCCCTGCGTGCGGCCCAGGTAACGCTGGCGCACCAGCGGGTTGTGCGCTACCTGTTGCGTCGTGCCTTGGGCGGCCAGTTGGCCGTCTATCAGCACCAGCACCCGGTCGGCTATGCCAAACACGGCGTCCATGTTGTGCTCGGTGTACAGCACGGCCAGTGGCTGGGGCTGGGGCTGGCTTGGGGTAGACATAGTCAGGTTTTTGACCAACGCCATCAGCGCGGCGCGCTCTTGCTCTGCCAAGCCAGCGGCGGGTTCGTCCAACAGCAGCAGCAGCGGCTTGGCAGCCAGCGCAATGCCCAGTTCCAGCCGTTTTTTCAGGCCATAGGGCAGCGCCAGGGCTGTCGTGTGCGCTACCTGCTCTAGGCCTAGCTGGGCCAGCAGCGCTTGGCTGCTGGCAGTATGTTGCTGGGCCAAAAAACTAAAACCTTGAAAACCCATGCCCTTGCGCGTAGCTAGCTGCAGATTTTGCAGCACGGTAAGCGCCTCAAACACCTGCGCCACCTGAAAAGTACGCCCTATGCCGCGGGCGCTCAGCGCTGCTGCGCCCAGGCCAGTCACGTTGTGCAGCGGCACATCAACCTGGGCCCCGGTGCCCCACTCTACCGTGCCTGCGTCGGGCCGGTGCTGCCCAGCCAGCGCGGCAAAACAGGTGGATTTACCGGCGCCGTTGGGACCAATCAACGCAACGCATTCGCCCGACTGCACGGTAAAGCTCACACCGTCCAGCGCACGCACGCCGCCAAAGTGTTTTTTAAGGCCTGTAACTTTTAGCAGGGCCATGGCAAGTGCCTCACAACAGTAAACTCATAGTTTTCCAGCATTTTGGGGCTCTCGCCCAAGGAAATGCTCAATAGTTAGCTCTTCTTTTAATAGCATTGTGTTTTTACCTACGGCCGCGCTGGCGTTTGGCATACCGTCGCTGGCCCAGCCAGCCGCCTACGCCCGAAGGGGCCAGCACCATCAGCAGCATGACCAGCAGCCCTAAAGCGCCGCGCCAATAAGCAAAGTTGCGCCCCAGCTCGGCCTGCACGGTGGTAAGCAGCACACTGCCCACCACAGCGCCCCACAGCCAGTGCACGCCGCCTATCAGCCCCACCAGCAGCACATCTACCGACGTGCCCACACTGGCGCTAGACGGGAACACCGCCCCCTTGTGCGCGGCAAACAGCCCGCCTGCCAGCGCTGCCAGCACCGCGCTTTCTACAAACACGCGGTAGCGCAGCCAGCCCACCCGCAGGCCACTGGCCGCGGCACGCTGGGGCGCGTCGCGTGCGGCCTGCAGGGCTGCGCCAAAGCGGGTTTGGCTCATTAAAGCCAGCGCGGCCACAGACAGCAGGGCTATAAAGCACAGCAGCGCATAAAACACACCGCGCGTCTCGCCGCTAACCAGCCCCAGGCCGATCACCCCGTTGTCGCCGCCTGTCAGCGCCGTCCACTGCGTAGCGGTAGCCCACACCACCTGCGCCAGCGCCAGGCTAAGCATGGCCAAATACACCCCGGCAGAGCGCACCACCAGCGCGCCAAATACGGCCGCCGCCGCCCCGGCTGCAGCGCAGCCCACGGCCAGCGCGCCAGGCAAGCCAAAGCCCCACGCCGTGTGCGACAAAGCCGCGCCGTAGGCCCCCAGTGCAAAAAACGCCGCATGCCCAAAGCTCACCAAGCCGCCCAGCGCCATCATGGTTTGCAGGCTGATGCCAAAGATGGCCAAAATCATCACATCAGATGCCAGCGCGCGCCCATAATCACCAGCGAACCAGCCGGCCAGCGCGGCAACCAGTACTACTAAAATTATAGCTGCCTGTGTAGCATTTCCTTGGGCTATAACGAACTTTTGTGCAATTTCTTTGGCCCCAGCCTGCAGCGGGCTGCCCAGCAGGCCCTGCGGCCGCACCGCCAGCACCATCGCCATGGTGACAAACACCAGCACCAGCGTAGCCTGGGGAAACAAGCTCACCCCCAGCGCATGCACCATGCCAATCAGCAGCGCCGCCAAAAACGCCCCGCTGATGCTGCCCAGCCCGCCGGTCACCACCACCACAAAGGTTTCCACCACCACGTTCACGTCCATCTGCAAATTGGCCGGCTCGGTAGGCAGGCGCAGCGCCCCGCCCAGCCCGGCCAAGCCGCAGCCCAGCGCTACCGCGCCCAGCACCAGCGGCGCAGGGTTTACGCCCAAAGCCGCCAGCATGGCGCGGTCCGCCGTGGCCGCGCGCAGGCGCTGGCCCCAGGTGGTGCGGGTAAGCAGCAGGTGCAGCCCCAGCCACACCAGCGGGCCCAGCACAATGGTGGCTATGTGCCAGGTAGGCAAAAACTCTCCCGCGATCTCTATGGAACCCTTCAGCCCCGGAAAGCGCGGTGCAAACACCTCATCAGGCCCAAAGCCCCACAGCATCACATCGTGCATCAACAGGCTCAGGCCAAAGGTGGCCACCAGCTGGTACAGCTCGGGCACGCCCAGCATGCGGCGCAGCAAAACAATTTCAACCACCGCGCCAAGGATTGCTGTGCAAGCAGCCGCAAAAAGCATAGCGCCCGCATAACCCCAGGCGCTGTCTGCCAACGACGGCCACCAGTTAGTCACCAAGTGCGCCGACAGCATAGCCCCCAGCATGTAAAAGCTGCCATGGGCAAAATTCACAATCCGGGTCACCCCAAATATCAGCGTCAGCCCCGCCGCCATCAGAAACAGCGTGGTAGCGTACGACAGGCCGTTGAACAGCTGGATGGCGAAAAGACTCATGGCTGCTGCTTAGTGCTACTGCTCGCCATAGGCTATGCCCAGCCCATAGCCGTTGGCCACGTTGTTTTGAGCTGTGTGCAAAATACGAAACTCCTAATTTAATAGCTGCTTATGCAGCATTTCCTTGGGCGACAGGCTGAATATGTGCCCAAAATACCATCCAATTTAGCCCAGCGCTGCGCGCAAAGACGAAAGGCCGCATGTAGCGGCCTTTCCATTTGGTGCATCTTTCAGCTTGTTAGCGTTCAGAGCGCATATCCCAATCGATAAGTGATTGAATTATGCCACCTGAAATACCAAAAGTCTAAAAATTGGGATATGCGCTCTAACCGGAACTAAACACTCGCATGATCAGAAAATTCAATTATAATTTCTTAAACACTCACCCACCAGCTTAATGTACGATTTTATCAAAAATACTGCAAATTGCATCGATTTTGCTGTGTTTCCAAACATACCTCACCGATTGCGTGAGTTTGCCAGAGGGCCTGTTCGCTTGCAAGTGGGTAACGCAAAATGGGGTTTGCGGCATATAGCGTTAGCACATGCGAGCGAAATCAAACGCTTGAAAATTGAGCCCGCAGCCTTCGTATCCTCGATAGTCAA
The DNA here is from genome assembly GCA_043721235.1 of Polaromonas sp. Lineage (GTDB taxonomy): Bacteria > Pseudomonadota > Gammaproteobacteria > Burkholderiales > Burkholderiaceae_C > JAAFIP01. The sequence goes on from JAYSRE010000223.1 coordinate 18,219, forward strand.
GCCGGGTAGTCCCATATTTTGCGAGTTCGAGAGCCTAAAAGATTCCCAACGTACACAAACTGTCAATGTGCGTATTGGCACTGTAGTTTTGGAGTACAAAACTATAAAACATGAGAGTTTTTATACGATCATCACCGCTTTTAGCCGAAGGCAGCCAATGGGTGAATTAATAGGTAGGCTTGAGTGAGGGCCGAAAAAGTGCTGGTCTGGAGAGGTCGAAGCGTTTTCTTAGCTACGCGGTGGGTCGAAAACCTGCACACAAGGTGCCGCCACCTCTTGGATGATCGGCTCATCCAGATCCGTCCGGGAAATCTCAAGGCTATTGCCGATGCCTTGGATTTAAGCTCAAATTACGGCCAGACCAGCAGTTTAATTTTAATCTAATTAACAAAATCGCATATTGCCGATTTGCAACAGGGAGAACATGTTTGAAATACCGCTTAGCACTTGATTTGGGTTCGACTTCATTAGGTTGGGCTGTTTTAGCACTCGACGATGCGCAACCACCACGCCCCAAAGCCATTGCAAAAGCAGGGGTACGCATATTTTCTGACGGCCGCAACCCCAAAGACGGCTCTTCATTGGCTGTCACCCGGCGCGAGGCGCGGGCTATGCGGCGCAGGCGCGACCGGCTGCTCAAGCGTAAGGCGCGCATGATGCAAACCTTGATTGCGCACGGGTTTTTCCCCAAGGACGAGGCCGCGCGCAAGGAAATGCAGACTGTTAACCCCTACGCGCTGCGCGCCAAAGGGCTTGACGAAGCACTTAACCCTGAAGAATTTGCGCGTGCGCTGTTTCATATCAACCAGCGGCGGGGCTTTAAAAGCAACCGTAAAACCGATAAAAAAGACAATGACAGTGGCGCTTTAAAAACGGCGATTAACAAACTGCGGCAAATGCTGAAAGACACGGGTTGCCGCACTGTGGGCGAATGGCTCAATAAGCGGGATGAAAATGGTGAAACGGTACGCGCACGCTACCGGCAAACCAAAGTGGTTAAAGACGATGGCAAAACTCGCATCGACAAAAGCTACGACCTGTACATTGACCGCGCCATGATTGAGGCAGAGTTTGATGCGCTTTGGGCGAGGCAAACTGCGCTGAATCCCGCTTTGTTTAACGAGACTGCGCGCTACGAATTAAAAGACTGCTTGCTGCACCAGCGGCCACTTAAGCCTGTCAAACCGGGGCGCTGTACGCTGCTGCCCGAGGAAGAGCGCGCACCACTGGCTTTGCCCAGCACGCAGCGCTTTCGCATTTACCAAGAGGTTAACAACCTGCGCATTTTGCGAGAAGGTTTAAAAGAAGAACCGCTGACTTTGCAGCAGCGTAATGAACTGGCTAAAGCGCTAGACCAAAACAGCAAATGCACTTTTACCCAGATTAAAAAAATGTTGGGCCTAAGTGGTGCGGTGCAATTTAACTTTGAAGACCCAAAGCGCCAAGAATTTAAAGGCAACGTAACCAATGCAATTTTGCGCAAAGGCGAGCACTTTGGCGAAGCTTGGATGGGCTTTGATGAAGCCAAGCAAGACGCCATCGTGCTGCAACTGGTGAAAGAAGAAAACGAAGCCAAACTTGTTGCTTGGCTGCAAGCCGAGACAGGTATTGACGAAAACCGTGCCGAAACCATAGCCAACACAGGCCTGCCCGAGGGCTACGGCGCGCTCAGCGCCAAAGCACTAGCGCGAATACTGCCTGAGCTACGAAGTGATGTAGTGACCTACGACAAAGCCGTGCTGGCCGCAGGCTTTGACCACCATAGCCATATCAGCCCCGCTGCCACAGGTGAGATATTGCCCGAACTGCCCTACTACGGCGAACCACTGCAACGCCACGTAGGCTTTGGCACCGGTAACCCGCAAGACACGCCAGAAAAACGCTTTGGCAAAATTGCCAACCCCACTGTGCATATTGGCTTAAACCAAATACGCTTGGTGGTGAACGCACTCATCAAACGTTATGGCCACCCGAGCGAAGTGATTGTTGAAATTGCACGCGACTTGAAACGCAGCAAAGACCAGCGTGATGAAGACGTAAAGCGACAAGCTGAAAACCAGCGCCGTAACCAGCGCCACCGCACAGCTATTGCCGGTATTTTGAACTGCAGCGAAGAGCGCGTGAAAGGCACAGACCTGCAAAAGATGGTGCTGTGGGAAGAACTGAGCTTTGACCCTGCGCATCGACGCTGCCCCTACTCTGGCGTGCAAATTAGCGCTGCCATGCTGCTGAGCGACGCAGTAGAGATTGAACACATATTGCCCTTCTCGCAAACATTAGACGACAGCCTGAACAACAAAACCGTAGCTATGCGGCAAGCCAACCGCGTAAAAGGCAACCACACGCCGTGGGATGCGTTTGGCAAACAAAGCCAGGCAGGGTT
>JAYSRE010000224.1:0-7006 GCA_043721235.1 Polaromonas sp.
TGTCTGGGCTATCTCACCCCGCATGAGGTGTTCTATGGCCTGCAAATGTGTCCGTTAAACTAGCTACTGTTGCACTTCGTGCTGGAATCCAAGAGCAAAAAGCCCTATCGCCCAAGAAAATGCTAGATAGTTTGCTATGTATTTAATACCAGACACCAGACACCAGACCCCAGGCAGCCTAAACCTCGCCGCGCCGCTTCTTGCGCGGCCGTCCTGACATGGCATGGTCGTACAGCCCGTTGGGCAGCAGCCGCAAGAGTTTGGCCACTACGCCCATTTGCCAGGGAATCACGCGGTAACTGGTGCCTTGCGTGATAGCCTGGTAGGCACGGTCGGCAAATACCTCGGGCTGGGTGAGAAAAGGCATGGCGTAACTGTTGCCGCGCGTTAATGGTGTATCGATATAGCCCGGTGCTAGGGTGACGACTTTGACACCTTGCTTGCCGGTGGCGGCGCGCATCTCGCCGCGCAGGCTCTCACAGTACGCCACCACGGCGGCTTTGCTGGCGCAATAAGCGCCATGGCCCGGCAGGCCGCGGATAGCGGCTACGCTGGCAATGCCCACCAAACGGCCGGTTTTGCGTACCTCCATGGCGCTGATAAACGGGTGAAAGGTGGCGGCCAAGCCAATGTTGTTGGTGGCAAAGGTTTGCGCCATCACGTCGATGTCGCTGCGCACCGCCGAGTCCATGCCTACGCTGATACCGGCGTTGGCAATCACCACGTCGGGCAGGCCTTGGCTGGCCAGGCAGGCCGCGCCCGCAGCGGCAATACTGTCGATGTGGGCCACGTCGGCGCTGTAAATGGCGTAGCTGGCGGGGCTCAGTTGCATGGCGCTGGCCCACTTTTCTACCTCTGTCGTGCGGCGCGCTACCAAGGCCAGGCGGTAGCCAGCTTGGGCAAAACGCCAAGCCAAGGCCTGGCCAATGCCGCTGGAGGCACCGGTAATAAACACCAAGGGCGCGTTGCTCGCCAATGCAGTTGATGGGCTTGGGGCTTGGCTCATGGTGGGGTCTTGGGGTTAAAAGTGCCTTTGACGCGGCCTTGCAGTTGCACCACGCGGGCTAAGTTGTCGTACATCAAAGTGTCCGCCACAAACTGGTCGCGGCCCCGAATAATGGTTACGGGTTGGTGCGACTGGACTTTTTCGGTGTTTAAAAAAGCGTGCAAGAACTCGCCGCGCAACTCCATGCGCGGCTGGGCGTTGCCAGCTGCGTCTTTACCGGATTCGCGCACTACCCGTGCGTTGCCCACCAGTTGCACCTCTGAGCCATCTGCGTTGGCATAGGCGCGGTGGGCGGTGGCGGTGGTGAGCTGGCCTTGGGCGAACGAGCGAATCCGTGCACCGTCAATTTCCAGCACTTGGGTGTCGGGGTAGTGGCGGCCCTCTTGGCCTGCCAGCTCACTTTTGAGCTGGCCTGCCGCGTCGAAGCTGCGGACCGCAAAGTTGCGCATAAAGTAGTCGGGTTCATGCTTGACGGCTGGCACGGCGGTGGGCCCGGCCAGTCCAGGCGTGTTGCGCGCCAGCCACCAGGTGCCCAGTGCCAGCAGCACAATAAACACCACCGGCAGGTAGGTGGTGGAGGCGTACCACAGGGTTTTAAGCAGGTGCCACGCCCAGCCCAAGCGGGCGTTCACGGTGGCCCCTCTTTTGCGGCAGTGGCTTGGTTAAAAGCTAAAGGTGGGTGCATGGCCAAACACATTTTGCGCGCTGTTAGTAAGTCTTGGTCGGTCTTTTGCGGTTTTAGGCCGCTAGGGCCTGCGCTAAAAACCGCGCGTAGTGGCCTTGCGCCGTCAAGATCAAGTCGCACAGCTCGCGCGCCGCGCCGTGGCCACCGCGCGCTGCGGTGGTGTAGTGGGCCATGGCCAAATTTTCGGTATGGGCGTTGGCGGGTGCGCAGGCCAGGGCGCAGCGCGCCAGCAGGGGCAGGTCGGGCCAGTCGTCGCCCATGGCTGCGGCTTGTGACCAGTCCAGGCCCAGGGTTTGCAGTATCGCTTGGGCAGCGGGGCGCTTGTCTTCGGTGGCGTAGACCGCGTGCTGTACGCCTAGCGCGTGCAGGCGGGTGCGCAGGGGTGCGCTGTCGCGCCCAGTGATAACGGCAATGTGAATGCCGGCGCGCTGCAGCAATTTAAAACCCTGGCCGTCCAGCACGTTAAAGCGCTTGAGGCTTTCGCCTGCCTCGCTAAAGTGCAGGCCGCCGTCAGTGAGCACGCCGTCAACGTCAAAAAACACCACGCGCACAGCTTGGGCGCGCAGCAGCAGCGCAGGCGCAAAAACAGCTGCCGGGGTGAACGCAGGCATTACGGCGGGGATAAAGGCTTCGGTCATACAGAGGGGGTGGGGCTGCGCTGTTGGGTTGGGTTGGGTTGGGGCTATTTAAATCACTTTAGCGCGCAAGAGGTCGTTGCTGTTAAGTGCGCCTATCAGCACGCCTTGGGCATCGGTCACCAGCACGCTGGTAACGCTGTGCTGCTCCATCAGTTGCACGGCATCCACCGCCAGTGCCTGGGCGCTGACGCTGCGTGGGTTGGGGTGCATTACGTCGAGCGCGGTCAGTGCCCGCAGGTCAGAGCCGCGCTCTACCAAGCGGCGCAGGTCGCCGTCGGTAACAATGCCCACGGGCACGCCTGCCGCGTCGACCACGGCCGCTGCGCCTAGGCCTTTGTTGCTCATCTCGCGCATCAGCGCAATAAAGCTGGCACTGGGCAGCACGCGGGGCACGGCATCGCCGGTGCGCATGACATCGCGCACCAAGGTCAGCAGTTTGCGGCCCAGGCTACCGCCGGGGTGAGAGCGTGCAAAGTCTTCGGCTTTAAAACCGCGCGCCTCTAGCAGCGTAACCGCCAGCGCATCGCCGGTGGCCAGCTGGGCGGTGGTGCTGGCCGTGGGCGCCAAGTTCAGCGGGCACGCCTCTTTGGCCACACTGGTGTCTAGCACCACGCTGGCGTGCACGGCCAGGGTCGAGCTGGCACCGCCGGTCAGGGCCACAATGGGCGTGCCCAGGCGTTTGATGGCAGGCAAAATAGCGTTAAATTCCTGGCTTTCGCCCGAGTTAGAGATGGCCAGCACGCAGTCAATGGCTTTGACCATACCCAAATCGCCGTGGCTGGCCTCGCCGGGGTGGACAAACATGGCCGAGGTGCCGGTAGAGGCCAGAGTAGCGGCAATTTTGCGGCCAATATGCCCGCTTTTGCCCATGCCCATCACCACCACCCGCCCGCGCGTGGCCAGCATAAGCGCCACGGCTTGGGTAAAAGCAGCCTGCTCCGCGCTGCTGGTGGCCAAGCGACTGCGCAAGCCTTCAATAGCAGCAGCCTCAATGTCAAAAGTCTCCAGTGCCAAGGCAATGGTTTGGCTAGCATGTAGTGTCATGCCCGTATTTTAGGGGTTGCGGCTGGTTTTATAGGATTTGCAGCGATTTGTGGCTACCGCCCAAGGAAATGCTGCATAGTTAGCTATGTATTTTGTAGTAGCTTAGTTTGGTTCTGCTGGGAGTTTTGAACAGCCCGAGCCAATGCTGGAGTGCTCTACATAGCTAGACCCTAGCTCGGGCAACGGGACAGGTTTGCACAAACCCGCACCCATCACTTATCGCTGGTAAATGGGTTTAAAGGCACGCCCACCACACTGGCAAATACTTAAGCCACCTGCGCGTGATTTCGGAGGATTTTGCAGCAAGGCCACACGCAAGCGGCGCTAACGTACACAAAGTAATCAAGCAAAAAGCTCTACCGCCCAAGGAAATGCTAGATAGTTAGCTATTAAATATGTAGTAACACAAGCCCGCTAAAAAGCAAAATCGTACCCAATCGTCAAAGGCGCATGGTCAGAAAATTTCTCGGTTTTGTAGATGGCCTCCTCGCGCGCCAAGGCCGCCATCGCTGGGGTGGCCAGATGGTAGTCCAGCCGCCAACCCACGTTGTTGGCATAGGCTTGGCCGCGCTGGCTCCACCAGGTGTAGCAGGTGTCGGTGGTGTGGGGCTGCAGGCGGCGGTACACGTCGGCCACGCCCGCTTGGGTTGTCAGCTTGGTCATCCAAGCGCGTTCTTCGGGCAAAAAGCCGCTGTTTTTCGCATTGCTTTTGTAGTTTTTCAGGTCTGCCTCTTGGTGGGCAATGTTGATGTCGCCACACAGCACAAACTCCCGCTTACCTTTCAGCGCCAGTAAATGCGGGTACATGACCGCCAGAAAACGGTACTTGGCCCGTTGCCGCTCCTCGCCCGACGAACCACTGGGAAAGTAGCTGCTGATGACCGAGAACTTGCGCGCTGGCGTGTCAAAGCGCAGCTCTACGTAGCGGCCTTCGGCATCGAACTCGCCGCCGTCAAAGCCCACCACCACGTCGCTGGGCGCATGGCGGGTGTACACGCCCACACCGCTGTAGCCTTTTTTCTCGGCAAACTGAAAATAGCCCTGCATGCCCGCAATCTGCTCAAACTTGCCCGCTATGTCGGGCGCCTGGGCCTTGATCTCTTGCACGCACATACAATCAGGGGCCGTCTGTTGAACCCAACTTTGCATGCCTTTGGCAGCCGCTGAGCGAATACCGTTAAAGTTCAGACTGGTAATTTTAAAAAGTGATTTTTTCACGGACAAGCCTTGTCGTACTGAATAATTAACCATGCTAACAAATTCTCACCCCACGCCTGCAGACAGGTCATCGTTGCAGACCAAACCTAGCGCGCTGGCGCTGGACTTTGTGCAGTTTGCGGTGGACTCGGGCGTGCTGCGCTTTGGTGAATTTACTACCAAAGCGGGCCGCTTGTCGCCTTATTTTTTCAACGCCGGTTTGTTTGACGACGGTGCCAAGCTAGGCCGCCTGGCGCAGTTTTATGCCCAGCGCATTATCGCCAGCGGCATCGTGTTTGACATGCTGTTTGGGCCGGCCTACAAAGGCATTCCACTGGCCGCTGCAGTGGCCATCGAGCTGGCCCGGCTGGGGCGCAACGTGCCCTACGCCTACAACCGCAAAGAAGCCAAAGACCACGGCGAGGGCGGCACTCTGGTAGGCGCGCCCGTGGTGGGCCGGGTGCTGATTGTGGACGATGTAATGTCAGCAGGCACCGCCGCACGGGAGTCTATCGCCATTATCCAAGCCGCTGGCGCTACGCCGCATGCCGTGGCCATTGCCCTGGACCGGCAAGAAATGGCCACCGAAAAAACCGCCACAGGGCAGCGGGATGTAGCCCACAGCGCGGTGCAGTATGTAACCCAGGTGCTGGGCCTGGAGGTGTGCGCAATAGCCTCATTGCGTGACTTATTGCACTATTTGCAGGCCAGCGGCGACACCATGGCCCCGCATAGCAGCGCCGTGCTGGCCTACCGCCAGCGCTACGGTGTAGATGAAAACCCGGCCTAGCTGGCAACCCAGACAACCTAAACTAGGCTTCCTGCGTTAAAGTAGCCAATGTAACGGACCCCTTGCAAGCACTATGACAACGCGCCTTCAACAAGCACTTAAAACCACCCTGCTAGCCAGCCTATGCTGCGCCAGCACGCTGGTGTCCGCGCAGATTTTCACTTGCATCGATGCCAAAGGCCGCAAGCTCACCTCCGACCGCCCCATCCCCGATTGCGCTGACCGCGAGCAAAAAGAACTGAACGTGAGCGGCACGGTAAAGCGCACGGTTAAACCAGTGATGACGGTGGAAGAAGAGCGCATTTTTGACAAAGAACAAAAGGCACTGGCCGAAGAGCGCGCCCGCACCGCCGAAGACAAACGCAAAGACCGCGCCCTGCTAACCCGCTACCCTAACCGCCCCAGCCATGACAAAGAGCGCCTGGAGGCGCTGAACCAGGTAGACGACGTGATGCGCGCCGCCACCAAGCGCGTCACCGAGCTGGCCGCGCAGCGCGTTGACATTAATACCGAGCTGGAGTTTTACAAAAAAGACCCAGCCAAAGCACCGCAGTCGCTCAAGCGCCAAGTTGAAGACAATGACAACAGCGTGGCCGTACAAAAGCGCTTTATTGTGGACCAAGAGGGCGAGAAAAAACGCATTAACGCCCGCTTTGAAGAAGAGCTGGTCAAGCTCAAATCGCTCTGGTTGTTAACCGGCGGTGGGTCTGCCGCCGCACCACCTGCTGCGCCTAAAAAATAGGTCTTTTAGCCCTATCGCCCAAGGAAATGCTGCACAAGTAGCTATATATTTTATAGTGACTTGGTTTGTTTGACGCAAGCGGTTTAACAGTCCATGGTAAAGCGCCGGTTGAGAGTGGCCTTGATGAAAATCTGCAGAAAAGCGCGTCGTACTTCCCAACGGGCAAATACTTACGCTGCTGCGCGTGATTTCGGAAGGTTTTGCAGCAAGGCCACTCTCAAGCGGCGCAAACGCACAAAAGCTGGAATAGCAATTCTTCAAAGGCCCAAAGATAACCCCAAGACCAAGAATTTCAAGCAAAACAGCCCCACCGCCCAAGGAAATGCTACATAGTTTGCTATCAATTTAATACTTTTGACAAACTACAAACCAATCACACCGCCGTCGTTTTTGGTGATCATGATGGTTGCTGAACGGGGCCGTGCCGATGCGCCACCGGGCCCGTAGGCTGCTACGCCGCCACCATTGCCTGGCCAGTTGCTTTCAAACACCTTCAGGTCAAAGTTGGCCGCCCTGGTGTTTTCACCCGGATGCTGAATGTTGATAAACAGCACCTTGCCGTCGGGTGACTCGGCCACACCGGTGACCTCGGCACCTAAAGGCGCGGTCATAAAACGCTTAAACGTGGTGTCGGTCATTGGGCGGCCAGCGTAAGTGGTGACGGTTTTGTCTGCTGTTACGCTGGTATTGGGGCTGCCATTGGCTTTGTTGACCACGCTGCGGGCACCGCCGTCACCTTGCTTGCCAGGAATAGCGGCCAGCAGCATGGCATTGCTTTGGTCGGTAAAGGTGTTGTCGTCGGTCTCTATCCACAAAATACCGCTGGCTTTAGAAAACCAGCAGCCGTCGGGCTTGGACAGGTCGTTTAGCGGGCTTAGAGCCGACAGGTTGACGTTTTGCTGCC
>JAYSRE010000225.1:0-20417 GCA_043721235.1 Polaromonas sp.
CCTGCCGTTGCCCGATCAAATTGAGAACGACAACCACCCTGCGATTGCCGAGCTGCGCGAACTGTCACTGTGGTCCGAAGGCCAAGTGTGGTGCAGCCCCGAGCGGCATGGCGCGATTACTGCAGTGATGAAAGCGCAGATTGACCACTTGCCACTGTCCATGGGCGCGCTGCGTCCTACACAGGGCCGTACATTGGCAGTCATGCAGGTCAGTGGCGGCTCGCAGTCATTCAACGCTGTCAACACACTGCGTCTGCTGGGCCGCTGGATGCGCATGGTCACCATTCCCAACCAAAGCAGCGTTGCCATGGCGTACAAAGAATTTAATGACCAAGATCGTATGCGCCCCAGCAGCTACTACGACCGCATCGTCGACACCATGGAAGAGCTGGTGCGATTTACCGTGCTGCTGCGCGGGCAGACAGACATGCTGACAGACAGGTACTCGGAGCGGGTAGAAGCACAATCCAAAGCGCCTCGCGCAGCCGCGGTGCAAGCAGCTGCGCTGGACTGTGGTGCGGTAAAAATCTAGCCAGAGTTTCAGTTATCTCAGCAGTTCAAATTTGTTGAGCTACTTTTAGAGTGGCACCTTCATATCAACTTACGCGCCTTATCAGCTCAGTTTGGCTTGGCATGCGCGCAACTTGGTAGACAACAGAATCAAGGTTGCAGTTTGCAGGCTGACTCAACGCGCACTTGTCATGACAACGTCATTAACCGCAGGCACTTTTTTACAAAAAATAGCTTGAAATAAAAGTAAATATAAAATATTTAAGGAGACGCGTGTGATGGATACACCGGTACATGTTCTGTTTTTATGCACACACAACTCGGCGCGGAGCATTTTGGCTGAAGCTCTGCTCAACCATATGGGCCAGGGTAACTTCAAAGGCTTTTCTGCAGGCAGCCATTCGCAGCCACACCAGCAGCCGCATCCGCTGGCGCTGCAAACATTGCAAAATGCTGGTATCGCCACACTGGGCTTGCGCAGCAAAAATTGGGGCCACTTTGCTCAAGCAGATGCACCCCACATGGACTTGATTATCACGGTGTGCAATCAAGCTGCTAACGAGCCCTGCCCCGCTTGGCCGGGCCGCCCTACCACTGCGCACTGGGGTTATCCTGACCCTGGCGAAGGCGATGCGCCCGAAGCGCAAAAGCTAGCCGCTTTTAATTCAGTTTTTCTACAGCTAACGCAACGCATCATGGGTCTGGTGCAAATGAACAAAGACCAAATTCGCACAGCAATCTTCTCCACCAGTGCAGCAGCTCTGTTGGCATAAAAAAGCTTAGTCAGGCATATCAGAGCGCCGGTCTACAGTATTCAAGGGAGTGGCAAGACACACTTTTTCTTGTAGCCGGGTCGAGTACTATGACGGTACATGTTCAAATTTTTCGAATCACGCATCCACAATATATCTACCCCGCTTGAGGCCTCTAGCAGCGGTCCACCGCCGGGTTTGGTGGCTTTTTACTGGCACTTTGTGCGCCAGACTCGGGGGCTGTATGCCTTGATGTTGGTTACGGGTTTGGCTGTGGCGCTGGTGGACACCTTGATTCCGGTGTTTATTGGCCGCATGGTGGGGTTGATGACCTCTAGCGAGCCTGCGCTTGCAATGCAGCAGCAAGGACCTTTGCTGTTGGGTATTGCTGTTGTCATTTTGTTGTTAAAACCAGCACTGGTGCTGCTAGACAGTATGGTACGCAACAACGCGGTCATCCCGGGGGCTACCACGCTGATTCGCTGGCAAAGCCACTGGCATGTGGTGCGCCAAAGTGGCCCGTTTTTTCAAAACGATTTTGCTGGGCGCATTGCCAACCGGGTGATGGGCACAGCCAACGCACTGCGCGAAAGTGTGGTGGCTACCGTGCGGGCGGTGTGGTATATCGTGGTGTACGGTATCAGCGCGCTGTCGCTGATGCTGGTGTTTAACTGGCGCTTGGCTTTGCCCATGCTGTGCTGGTTGGTGGGCTATGGTTTTTTCTTGCGTTATTTTGTACCGCGCATGCGTGATTTGTCGCGGGTAAGCAGCGAGGCGCGCTCTTTGGTGATGGGCCGTGTGGTGGACAGCTATGCCAACATCATGACCGTCAAGCTGTTCTCGCGTGCCAAAGACGAAGACCAGTATGTGCGCGAAGCGGTGGACGAACACAGAGACAAAATTGCCGCCCATATGCGCATGACCACGCGCTTTATGTTTACGCTCAATGTGCTTAACGTGATGTTGCTGGTAGGCACAGCAGGCACCAGTCTGTGGCTGTGGCAAGCGGGGCAAATCACACCAGCTGTTGTCGCCACTTGCCTGCCATTGGTCTGGCAAATCGCCAACATGGCGGGCTGGGTAAGCTGGGAAGTATCGGGTATTTTTGAAAACGTGGGCGTGGTGCAAGAAGGTATCCAAACTATTGCGGTGCCGCACACACTGGTTGACGCACCTAGGGCCGTTGAATTGACCGTGCCGCATGGCGACATTAAATTTAACAACGTTAATTTTAGCTACGGCCAAGCCGCTGTTGGTGGCCTGGCCGTATTGCAAAATTTAAATTTACATATCCGCTCGGGTGAACGTGTGGGCCTGGTGGGACGCTCGGGTGCGGGGAAATCTACTTTAGTGAATTTGCTGTTGCGTTTTTATGATGTGGAGAGCGGCAACGTCACCATCGACGGGCAAGACCTGCGCGGCGTAACGCAAGAAAGCCTGCGCGCTGCCATTGGCATGGTGACGCAAGACACCTCGCTATTGCACCGCTCCATAGCCGCTAACATTCGCTACGGCCACCCCACTGCCACCGACGCGCAGGTGCAGCTGGCCGCAGAGCAATCCCACGCCCACCAGTTCATTACCGAGCTGCGCGACTGGACCGGCCGCACCGGTTATGAGGCACATGCAGGCGAGCGCGGGGTCAAACTCTCTGGAGGCCAACGCCAGCGCGTGGCCCTAGCGCGCGTGGTGCTGAAAAACGCGCCGATCTTGGTATTAGACGAAGCCACCTCTGCGCTGGACAGCGAGATAGAAGCCGCCATTCAAGAGCAACTGGTCACGCTGATGCAGGGTAAAACCGTCATCGCCATCGCCCACCGCTTAAGCACCATCGCCCGCATGGACCGGCTGGTGGTGATGGATGCGGGCCGCATTGTAGAGTTTGGTACCCACGCAGAGCTGTTGGCCACAGGAGGGCTGTATGCCCAGCTATGGCAGCGCCAGTCGGGCGGGTTTTTGGCGAAAGACTTAGACAAGAACACCCAGGAAGTCGCTGCGCACTAGGATGATTACGCAAATAACTCCATTGTGTCTACCCTGCACCTAATGGTGTTGGATGCCAAAATACTATAGGTTCTGGTGTTGATCAAGGCGTACTGCGCCTGCGGCCTGCAGCGTAATGTAAACCACTGGCCAGACCAATCAAGCAGAGCAAGACTACAACCCACACCACCCACAAAGCTGGTGCAATCCAGCCCAGCATGGGCGCTAGCCAAGGCAAGCCTGCAGCCACTGCACCTATTGCACCCAGCGTTGCTGAATGCACCCACTCCAGCACGGCAGGGTCTAAAAATGAAGACAACCAAGCAGGCACTGGAACCTGGGTTAGCTGCTTGACCCAGTCGGCACCACCGGCCATATTGTCACTAAGCCAGCCCACCGTAAAAGCCATCACCGCAACCAGTAAAGTTCCCAACAATGCGACCACGGTAGTGATGGCCCAAATCAAAATTTTCATAACCCAACTCCAAAATAATAATACGGCTGCTTAACGTCCATCAGCGTAATGTGTAAACCCTTATGCAGCTCGGCCAAGATATATCACCCAAGCTTAGGATACCCATTAACATTCAGTTTTTTTAGGAATGTTTTATCGAAATGATCTGTTTTTTAAGAATTCACATCGCACTTACGCTTAAGGTTAAATTTTATTTAGAAGGCCCTTAGTGCAAGCATTACAAGCATTTTTAGATAATCCTTTTTTAGGCCAAGCCACATGGCTTTGGCTCGTTTTTGGCGGCATTGTTGTTGCACTGTTAACTTTTGACTTGGGCGTTTTACACAAGGACAACCATGAGATTGGTGTGCAGGAAAGTTTATGGCTGTCTGCGGGTTATATCAGCGTAGCAGTCATGTTCGGTGCTTGGATATGGTGGTACCTTGGCTCGGTCAGCGGTATGGCCTACTACACGGGATTTTTAATTGAAAAATCACTGTCTATGGACAACGTGTTTGTGATTGCACTGATATTTTCTTACTTTGCCATTCCAAGGCAGTACCAGCACCGCGTGCTGTTCTGGGGTATTTTGGGTGTGATTGTGCTGCGCGCCATCATGATTGGCCTAGGCGCCGCATTGGTCAGCCAGTTCAGTCGGGTGCTGTATATTTTTGGCGCGTTCTTGGTACTCACGGGCATCAAAATGTGGATCATTGCCGACCATATGCCCGACATTGCCAATAACCCGTTGCTCAAATTTCTGCGCAAACGCTTGCGGGTGACCGAGCATGTAGAAGGCAACGCATTTGTCGTTAAACGCACAGACCCTGCCACAGGTAAATTACAGTATTGGGCTACGCCCCTGTTTTTAGCGCTGTGCTTGGTAGAGTTTGTAGACTTGGTGTTTGCTGTTGATTCAGTGCCGGCGATTTTTGCCATCACTACAGATCCTTTTATTGTCTACACCAGCAACATTTTCGCCATCCTGGGCTTGCGTGCTTTGTACTTCGCCTTGGCAGCGATGATCCACCGGTTTAAGTACCTCAAATACGCTTTGGCTCTGGTACTGGTATTCATTGGTACCAAAATATTTCTGGTCGGCATTATCGGCAAGATACCGCCGGTGTTCTCACTGAGTATCACATTTGGTTTGATTGCAGGTGGCGTGATTGTGTCGCTGTGGAAAACGCGCAATGTCGCGGCACCTGCGCTGGCACCAGTACCAGCACCGGTACCAGCACCTTCGGAAAAAACGATTTTATAGAGTGCCTATTGACATGGCCTTGCGGCGTGGGGCGCTGGGTTTTTGTTCGCTGTGGCGCTTGACTTGGACAACCGCGTAGCTGAAGTGGCGCCGCCGACCTGATCTGTACAAAGCCCAAACCCAGTCTGAATTAGATCAGCAAAGCCGCTACAAACACCCCAATCATCATGAAAGCGATCACCACCTTGGCCACCAAACCGGCCATGATGCCCAGCCAAGTTGATATACCTACTTTGATGGCTTGTTGGTGGTTCTTTCTGGCAAGGTACTCACCCAGTGCAGCACCTACCAGCGGCATAAACAACACACCCACCAGCCCCATAAAAATACCCACCAACGTGCCTATAGCCGCGCCTGCGATGGCATAGCGGCTGGCCCCGGCTTTTTTAGCGCCTAGCAAGCCCGCCACGTAGTCCAGCACCCAGGCAATAACGGCCAGCACAGACACCGTCACCACGCTAAGCCAGCCTATGCGCGTGAAGTCGTCTATCCATGCACCCAAAACAATGCCGGCCAGTACAAACAGCGTTCCTGGCAACGCAGGTAGCACCGTGCCAGCCAAGCCCACCACGATCAAAGCGCCTGACAAAATCCACAATAAGGTGTCGTTCATTTTTAGCTTTCTAGAGTTAGGCCATAGAGCGGTCTGTTTGCATATGGGTAACATTCACACAGTCAAATATTTGCCTGCTAGCATCAAAATCCCATTGTTCTGCAATGCAAGCGCCCTGCGCACCCGTCGGTAAGTCGGCCTGGGTCCACCGAACAATGTTGACCGAATTTGGCAATCCTGGCCGCACACGCCCAGACACAGCCGTGCCCGCCTGCACCGCCCACATAGGCCTTGCTACATCAGGCACCTGCATTACATAAGGTAGGTGGATATGCCCGCCCAGCACCAAGTCTGCACCGGCAGCAGCCCAGCGCTGCTGCGCCAGCCTGTGACCACGCAGTAAATTGTTGGCGTCTTTAGCACGCGCCACCGCGATAGGTTGGTGCACCACCACCACACGCAGCTGCCCAGCAAGGGCACTGCCTAGCAATCCCGCTACACGGTTGATTTGAACATAAGACAACTCACCGTGCAGGTGCCTGTAACGCCGGGTAGTATTAACGCACACCACCAGCAAATCGTGGGACGAATACACAGGCTCTAAGTCAGCACCAAAAACTGCGCTGTAGCGCGCATAGGGCATGAACAGCCTGGCCATAATATTAAACAGTGCTATGTCGTGGTTGCCAGGAATGGCCAACACGGGGGCGCCAAGACGGTTGGTAAATGCACTTGCGGCATTAAACTGAGCAGGCAGTGCGCGCTGCGTAATGTCGCCCGAAAGCACCACCACATCGGGCTTTTGCTGCAACGATAGCGTAACCAAGGCCTCCAGGACCTGTGGCTGCTCAGTGCCAAAGTGCGTATCTGATAGGTGCAGTAGCACGCTCATGGTGCGCCTTGCGCGGTGATTTCAGACAGGGGCGCTGGGGTGGGCTTGAGCAAATACACAGGCTTTTGTGACACCTCAAACTCAATAGGCCAGCGCATCTGTTGCACCTCACCGTCAAAGGCTACTTTGACCTTGCGCCGGCCCAAGTCCAGCCGGGGCTTGACCACCATATGGTCAAACTCAAAGCTCTCTACACTGTCTGCCTCGCCCAGTGTGCCCATGGCACCACGCAGCATCAGCCCCGCCATGGCCAGTGTACCCATGGGCCGCAGCATGACAGCGGCAACACGTCCGCTGTTGTGTGCACTGGCGCTACCGCCTAGCTGCAGCCCCATCTGCAGGCCCACTTGCGCCAGCTGCAGCCGGTTGTTGCCCACAAAGACCGTAGTGGTGCGCACGTCATGCACCGCTGCGCCCAGCTCTACGTGCAAGCACAACTGGCGGTGCACACGCAGCAGCGTAGCGCAGGCAGCGCCCAAGGCCACCAAACGGCTGCGGCCAAAGCGTGCCTTGTAGGCCTCGCGGTCTTCCAGCAGCGTGGGGTAGAGCCCCAAGCTGGCGTTAACCAAAAAAACCTGCTTGTTCACCATGGCCACTTGCACGGGTTGGGCCGCCAGACCCAACGCCGACTGCGTCGCTAGCAACGTGTCTACCGCAATGCCATGTGTACGCGCAAAATAATTAAACGTACCGCTGGGTATCACGCCCATCACACAGCCTTCGGCATGTGCAGCTTGTGCCACCGTATTGACGGTACCATCGCCCCCAATGGCCACCACCGCAGTGTGCGTGACTGCCGCCTTGAAAGCAGCTTGGCGCGCTGCTGCTGCTAGATTACCTGGCTCAGAGACAACCCATTGACCAGCACGGCTGGCTGCTTTAAGCGCACCCTCTACCAGCGCGCGCAGTGCATCCGCCTGCTGCGTACCCGCCGCCGTATTAGTTACAAAAATGAGTGGCGCTGTTGCATCTATTGGCGGCGGCTGTTGCCAAATCACACGGTTACTCCTTAGGCTAGAGGGCTGCGCTTTTTTTTAGCGCTGCATGACTGTGGGATGAAAACCATACACCACTGCACCGTGAGGCCTTGCGCACAAAAGTGCCCGCTGTGTAAGCTAAAGCAACCCAGCTGCCTGCAGGCCCTGCGGTTTAGCCCAGCAAACTCAAAACCTCAACCACGTCAAACGACAGGGCGCAGCCTGGCACCTCTACTTCGGCACACTCCCCTAGCTTGACGGTGGTAGCCACCAATCTCGCGGTACTGGCGCTGCACGCTATGGTCCAGTGCAACGCAGGCGTGCATTGGAACAAGCGCAGCGCCGCAGTAACGGTACCACCCACCGGAGTGTTGTGCACTGCGCCACCAGACAGGCCACTGAGCTGGGTAAACGCGACAGTGCCGCTGTTGATCGCCACCGTAAGAGCAAACGGGGGCAGATGGCGGTTGGGAAATCGCTCATGTACAAACGCATCCACACGCTGTGTTGCAGCACCCAACCCAAAGGCCGCACGCACAGCCCGCAAAGCATGGTTAACCGACCGCGTATCAGCGTCATCAACAAAAACGCACAACATGCCCTCACCCACGAATTGCATATGGTGGGCACCAAACAAATGTACGGTGTCGCCCACGTTGCTGTAGAGGGCATTGATCACCTCACTCAATTCATCGCTGGAAAGGTCGGCATTCCAACGGTCATACTGCAAAATATCTGCGTACAGGACTGTGGCTTGGTTAAATTTGCTGGCGTCTTGTTGGCTGCCACTGCCAGGCCACTGCTCGCTCAAGGTTCTGACAAAACGCATTTCATACAACTTGCTGATTTCTTGTCGCTGGCGCTGGGTTTCCGTCTCCACGGCTGTTTTTAAAACCGCAACTTGCTGCACCTCGCTGCGGATCATCTTGTTGATTTGTGCATCTACGGCTGCACACAACTCTTGGGCAGAGAAAGGTTTGCTCAAATAATCATCGGCGCCACTGGCCATGCCTTGGCGCATATGGCTGCGCTCTTGCAATGCGGTAAGCAAAATAAAGGGGATGGTCGCCAACGCAGTATGGTTACGTACTGCCGCCAGTACCTCAAAGCCGTCCATCAGGGGCATTTGCACATCGCTGATGATCAATTTTGGCTTGAACTGGCGAATCAGCTCAAGACCTTGCGCGCCGTTTTCAGCCGAAATTACGTCGTGCCCTTGGTTGTGCAGCATCTGCTTGATGAGCATGCGCATTGCGTTATCGTCTTCAATAACAACGATCAGCGGCATAGTACAAATTTCGTAGCTACGTCAACGTGCAGTAGAAGGTAATTTTGCATAATCAATTTACATCATGCCACATCCAGAGCAAGCAACGCGTCCGTCACGCGCCCTGCTTCTTGGCCAAACAGACTGCACAGCGCAGGCAAATCAGCCGCACCGCCGCTGCTGGCTACCTGCTCTATGTGCGTGCACAATGCCAGCAAAGACTGGGCACCAATGATGCCTGCTGAGCTTTTCATCTTATGGCTGGCTTGCGCAACCGCTTCCATGTGCTGGCCCTGTAGAGCGAGGGTTAGCTCAGGAATCTGCGCCTGAAACGACCCGCGTATGGATTTTATAAACTCGCGTAGCATGTCGGGACTGTTACCGCACACTTCTTGCAACAATGCAAGGTTGACTACGGTAGGATCTACGGCTGAGAAGGCTTGCTTGACGGGTGCAGATGGCAAATCTGGCAAGTATTTTGCCAACAACACACGCAGTTGCATCAGCTGTGAAGGTTTGGTCAGCACATCGTCCATGCCTGCAGCGCGGCAATTGCTTAAGGTATTGGGCAGTGCGTTGGCTGTCCAGCCCAGTACTGGCGTGCGTGCGCGGTTCTCTTTGAGCTCTGCATCACGCAGGGCGCGGGTGAGCGCGTAGCCATCCATCTCGGGCATGTTGCAGTCGGTGATCACCAGTGCAAAAATACCTGCGCGCCACCGGGCGAGCGCCTCGTGCCCATGCGCTGCCGTTTGCACCTGGATACCCAGTGCTGCCAGTTGCCGCGTTATCAGCAAGCGGTTGGTGGGGTTGTCATCCACTGCCAATACCCAAGGGCCCGCCGCAGCCTCAATGCTGTCTGCGTCTGCCGTTTGCCATAACGGTTGAACGCTGCTTTGTGCAAGCCGCTCCATCGGCTGCGCATCGGTGACTGTTAGCTCAAGCGTAACGCTCGCGGTAGTGCCTAAGCCTGGCGCACTTTCAATCACGATGTCGCAGCCCATCATCTGCGTCAGGCGGCGGCTGATGGCCAGACCCAAACCCGTGCCGCCGTACAGCCGCTGTGTATCTATGCCCGCCTGCTCAAAGGGTTGAAAGACCCGTGCTTGTACCTCTGGCATCATCCCAATCCCGGTGTCTTTGACCGACAGGCGCACTGTCTCAGTGCTGCCTGCGCGCCTGACCCAGTCGGCTCGCACCTCGACAGAGCCCTTCTCAGTGAACTTGATGGCATTGCTCACTAAATTGCCCAGCACCTGCAGCAGGCGCAGCGGGTCTACCAGCACAAACTGGCCAAGGCGCGGGTCTACCGTCTGGCTTAGTGTCAAACCTTTGCGGCTGGCAACAGCAAAATAAGCGCTCGCGTTGCGTTGCAGCAAGTGGCGTAGCGATGCGGGCTCTGGGAATATGGCTAACTTGCCCGCATTGATTTTTGCGTGGTCTAAGATATCGTCGATGATGCGCCCTAGCGCTTGGCCTGAGTCGCGCGCTACTGCCAGCGTCTCGGTCTGCTCCGTGTTCAGCTTAGACAGCGCGAGCAGCTCCAGCATGCCCAGCAAGCCGCCCATGGGCGTGCGGATTTCATGGCTCATGGTGGCCAGAAAAGTGTCTTTAGAGGCGTTGGCATGCTCTGCTGCATCTTTAGCCACCTGCAAACTCTGATTGGACTCTTGCAGTTTCTGGCGCGCAGTGGCAATACTGCGGGCATGCCGGCTGATCATCAAAAAGGCAAAAAACAAGGTGCCCAACGTCACCACAGCAGTCAGTACACCGATGGCCGTGGCGCTGGCGCGCCCTTGCTCGTGCTCTGCCTCACGCTGCTTGAGCAGACCACGCTCGTGTGCATCCATCTCGCCGAGCAAAACCAAATACGCACTGCGTGTTTGCATGGTAATTGCAGCACCACTAAAAATACGCGCTGCCTCAAAACCCTGGGTATCACGCAGCATGATAATTTGGTCTGACAAGGCACGCCTCTGGGCAGCAGCTGTGCGCAATGCTGGTAGGCGTGCTTGTTGGACTGGGTTATCTGCAGTTTCTTGTTCTATCTGCGCAACAGCTTGTGTGCGCCGCTTGGCTACCGCATCACGCTCTGCCAGCATGCTTTTGTCACCGTCAATCATGTAGCCACGCGTCATCGACTCGATCTGTATGGTGGCTTCACGCGCGATGGCTATGTTATCCAACACCCGGTAGGTGTGGCGTACCCACTGCGCCGCCTTGTCGGCTTCTGACACCACTCGCAAAGTAACCAAGCCCAAAACCAGGGTCAGTATGCTTGCGACCAGCAGTGCCAGCCGCAGCTTTTTTTCAATGGTGGCTTCGGAATTCATGCTTACTTTGGCAAGGCTGTGTGGTGCAAACTTTGGTTTGGCTACAAGATGCGCCACCGCGCCATGCTGTACCGCCCGCAGCTAATGCTGGTGCCCGTGCTCGCCATGCACGTGTTGGTGGGTAATTTCTTCTTCAGTGGCCGCGCGCACAGAAATTACTTTCAGTTCAAAACGAATGTCTTTGCCCGCCATGGGGTGGTTGGCATCCATGTACACGGTATCACCTTTGATTTTCATCACCGTAAATACCTGCACACTGCCGTCGTCACCACGGCCTTCTAGCTGGCCACCCAGCTTTACGCCAGGCGGAAACTGCTTTTTAGGCAGCGTGCGCAACAGTGCGTCGTTGTAGTCGCCAAAGGCATCAACAGCGGCCAGGTTCAAAGTTACTGCGTAGCCAGCTTCTTTACCGTCCAGCGCCTCTTCAATTTTAGGCAGCGTATTGCCATAGCCTCCGTGCAGGTATACCGCTGGTTTGCCACTGTTTTCAACGACTTTGCCATTGGCCTCAGACAGCTTGAACTGCATAGTGACGGCGGAGTTTTTTTCGATTTTCATGGCTACTTTGTTGATATTGTTGAAATTTGTCATTAATTAGAGAGGACAGAGCGTGTCTCGTCCATTTTAAAGTACGTGCGCACGAGGTGCACACGAGGTGCTTATGTGGTGCTTGTGTGCAGTGGTAACGCTGCACACCCGCTTAGGCACAGGGCACAAAGCTTAGGGCTGCAGTGCTGGCGGTGCAATACGGCCCACCACTTCCAGGCCAGCGCCTTTGCGCCGCACCACCACGCCTTCAGCTGAGGCAGAAAAATCACCGCTGATCGCACTGATGTTGACCTGGTGGGTCACCACCACCAAACTACCGCCAGGCTTGGCGCTGCGCCACGCCAACAACTGTTTTTGGGCAGCCAGGGTTTGCGCAGGCTCTTGGCTGCGGTCGGCAAATGTAGAGTTGAACACCGGCTGCTCTTGCACCGGGCCCATGTCCATCAAGCGGGCGGTCTCTAGGGTGCGGCACCACTGCGAGCTCATGACTTGGGCCACAGGTACTTTGTGCTGGCGCAGGCGCTCGCCCATTTGCCGGGCCTGCTGGCGGCCTGCATCGTCCAGGTTGCGCTGGCTGGCGCAGTCGGCCAGCTGCATGCCCGGCGGGTCGCCCACGCCGGGGGCATTGGCATGGCGAAACAGCACCATAGCCCCGCTGCGCAGCGCTGCCCAAGCTGCGGCCTCTTGGGCCGCGGTATCTGCAGGCGCCGCTATGGCCTGCAAAGCGCATAAAACCAGGCTTGCCAGCGCTAACTTGGGGAGCGCAAAAAGGCTGCGCTTTGGCAAAATAAATGGTGTATGCATAGTGCTAAAAGCATAACCCAAGTGCGAGGCAAAGCAAGCCTGCGCTGGGCCGGCAGTTACCCCGCTTTGATCACATCGGCCATGCGCTGCGCGCAGCTTTTGGCTTGCTGCGCATCGCGGGCCTCTACCATCACGCGCACCAAGGGCTCAGTGCCGCTGGGCCTGATCAGCACACGGCCGGTGTTACCTAGCTCGGCTTCGATGGTGGCAACCATGGCATCTAGCGCAGGCGTTTTCCACACTTGGCCAGGTTTCAGGCGAATGTTGATCAGCTCTTGGGGAAACAGCGTCATGCCATCCAAAATTTGCGCTATGGTTTTGCCGCTGCGCTGCACCGCTTGCAGCACCTGCAAGGCGCTGATGATGCCGTCTCCGGTGGTGTGCTTGTCCAGCGCCAGCAGGTGGCCCGAGCCTTCGCCGCCCAGCAGCCAGCCGTGCTTTTCTAGCGCCTCCAGCACGTAACGGTCGCCCACCTTGGCGCGGACAAACTGCACGCCGCGTGCCTCCAGGGCCAGCTCAACGGCCATGTTGGTCATTAGCGTGCCTACGGCACCAGGCACTTTGTCGCCGCGCGCCAGGCGCTCGGTCACCATCATGTAGAGCACTTCGTCGCCGTTGAACAGACGGCCTGTGGCATCGACAAACTGCAGGCGGTCGGCATCGCCGTCTAGCGCAATGCCGTAGTGGGCTTTGTTGGCTTTAACCGCCGCCACCAAAGCCTCAGGGTGGGTGGCACCCACGTCTTTGTTGATGTTCAGGCCGTCGGGTGCGCAACCAATGGCAATGACTTCAGCACCCAGTTCGTGGAAGACTTTGGGTGCTATGTGGTAGGCCGCGCCGTGGGCACCGTCTACCACGATGCGCAAGCCCTTGAGGGTGAGGTCGGTGGCAAAAGTGCTTTTGGCAAATTCAATATAACGCCCGGCCGCGTCATCCAGGCGGCGGCTTTTGCCCAGGTCGCCGCTGTTGGCCCACACAGGGGCATCTTGCAGGGCGCGCTCTACAGCCTCTTCCCACGCATCGTCCAGCTTGGTGCCTTGGGCGCTGAAAAACTTAATGCCATTGTCGGCAAACGGGTTGTGGCTGGCGCTAATGACCACGCCCAAATTGGCCCGCATGGCGCGGGTAAGGTAGGCCACGCCAGGGGTGGGCAGGGGCCCGAGCAAAATCACGTCTACACCCGCAGAGTTAAACCCGCTTTCTAGCGCGCTTTCCAGCATGTAGCCAGATATGCGGGTGTCTTTGCCGATAACCACGGTGGGTTTGCTGCCAGGGCTGGTTTGGCGCAGCACGCGGCCAACAGCATGGGCCAGCTGGAGCACAAAATCGGGGGTGATAGGCGCAATGCCCACGGTACCGCGAATGCCGTCGGTGCCAAAGTACTGTCTTGCCATGGGGTGGGTTCCTTAGGTAGTTTTAGGTATATTTTAGGCCTCTGGCCCAAGGAAATGCTGCACGGACAGCTATTAATTTTATAGTTAAATGATTTTAACTTGCATTGGGTGGGGCGGCTTGGGCAATAACTTGAAGAGAAGCTTGGGCAGTGGCTTGCACTGCGGCTTGATTAACCGCTTGCCACACTGCCAGCGCCTGCACAGTTTCGCGCACGTCATGCACCCGCAGCACGCTGGCTCCGCGCTGCACTGCCAGCAGGGCCGCCACCACACTGGGCAGCATGCGGTCAGCCGCGTCTAGCCCCGTTACCGCACCCAAGGACGATTTGCGCGACCAGCCCGCCACCACCGGGTAGCCTAGGCAGTGCAGCTCGTCTTGCCGCGCCAGCAGGCAGAAGTTTTGCGCCACGGTTTTACCAAAACCAATGCCAGGGTCTAGCATAGTGCGGTTTTTAAGTGGGTTTTTATCGGCGTTATAGCCTTCTCGCCCAAGTAAATGCTGCGCGAGTAGCTCACAAAATGATAGTAGATCATTTTTTACGGTGTCCACTACATCTGCGCACACCATGGGCTCGGTTTGCATGGTTTGCGGGCTGCGGTGCATATGCACCAGCACCAAGCCGCACTGGGGGTAGCGCGCGATTACCGCATGCGCGCCCGGCTGGCGCAGGGCCCAAATATCGTTGATGATGTCTGCCCCAGCGTCAAGCGCCGCCGCCATCACCTGCGGCTTGTAGGTGTCTACCGACACCGGCACACCCAGCGTAACCGCCGCCCGCAGCACCGGCAGTACACGGCGCAGCTCCTCATGCTGTGGCAGTGGCTGCGCACCCGGCCGCGACGATTCGCCGCCAATATCCAAAATATGCGCACCGTCTTTCACCAACTGTTCACAATGCGCAATAGCCTGCGCAGTGCCCGCGTGCTGCCCGCCATCAGAAAACGAGTCTGGCGTGACGTTGACAATACCCATAATTTTGGGCTGCGCCAAGTCAATTTGAAAACGGGTGGTATGCCAATGCGTAGTCATGAATTTAGCTATAATTTTAAGCCGGGTGCAGCCTGCTGGGCGCACAAAAAACGGAGCCGAAGCTCCGTTTTTTTCCTCAGTTTGGGCGTTTAAGGCCTAGGCCGCCGTAGGTGCAGGATGAGCCACCACTGGTGCGCCGCCAGAGCCGCCGTCGCCGCCTGTGGGTGGTACGCGCGGGGTCCAGTCTTTGGGGGCTAGCGGGGTGCGGCCTTCCATGATGGCGTCTAGCTGGCCCATGTCGATGGTTTCCCATTCGAGCAGGGCTTTGGCCATGGCGTGCATCTTGTCGGTGTTCTCTTCGATCAGCTTGCGCGCCAAGGCGTACTGCGTATCGATAATTTTGCGCACCTCGATGTCCACCATTTGCATGGTGTGCTCGCTCATATTGGTGGTTTTGGTGACACTGCGGCCCAAGAAAACTTCGCCTTCGTTCTCAGCGTACACCATGGGGCCCAGGGCTTCGGTCATGCCGTAGCGGGTTACCATGTCGCGGGCCAGGCCGGTGGCACGCTCAAAGTCGTTGCTGGCACCGGTGGTCATTTGCTTCATGAACACTTCTTCGGCAATGCGGCCGCCAAACAGCATGCTGATTTGGTTCAGCATGAACTCTTTGTCGTAGCTGTAGCGGTCTTGCGCAGGCAAGCTCATGGTAACGCCCAAGGCGCGGCCACGGGGAATGATGGTGACTTTATGGATGGGGTCGCACTTGGGCAACAGACGGCCAATCAAGGCGTGGCCGCTCTCATGGTAAGCGGTGTTACGGCGCTCTTCTTCGGGCATCACCATGCTTTTGCGTTCTGGGCCCATCAGGATTTTGTCTTTGGCTTTTTCAAAATCCACCATTTCTACCACGCGGGCGTTGCGGCGGGCAGCCATCAAGGCGGCTTCGTTGCACAAGTTGGCCAGGTCAGCGCCGCTCATGCCAGGCGTGCCGCGTGCAATCACGTTGGCGCTTACGTCCTGGCCCAGCGGTACTTTGCGCATGTGCACCGCCAAGATTTGCTCACGGCCGCGAATATCGGGCAGCGTAACGTAGACTTGGCGGTCAAAACGGCCGGGGCGCAAAAGGGCAGCGTCCAAAATGTCAGGGCGGTTGGTGGCGGCCACCACGATCACGCCCACATTGGTTTCAAAGCCGTCCATCTCCACCAGCATTTGGTTCAGGGTTTGCTCGCGTTCGTCGTTACCACCGCCCAAGCCTGCACCGCGCTGGCGGCCTACCGCGTCAATCTCGTCAATGAAAATAATGCAGGGTGCGTTCTTTTTGGCATTGTCAAACATGTCGCGCACGCGAGATGCACCCACGCCTACAAACATTTCCACAAAGTCCGAACCCGAGATGGAGAAAAACGGCACTTTGGCTTCGCCCGCAATCGACTTGGCAAGCAGCGTTTTGCCGGTGCCGGGCGGGCCAACCAGCAGCAAGCCGCGCGGAATGCGGCCACCTAGTTTTTGGAACTTGGTGGGGTCTTTCAAAAAGTCGACCACTTCTTTGACTTCTTCTTTGGCCTCGTCGCAGCCTGCTACGTCGGCAAATGTCACGGTGTTGGTGTTCTCGTCCAGCAAGCGGGCTTTGCTTTTGCCAAAACTGAACGCGCCGCCTTTGCCGCCGCCTTGCATTTGGCGCATAAAGTACACCCACACGCCAATCAGCAGCAGCATTGGGCCCCAGCTGATCAAGATGGTCATCAGCAAGGACTGCTCTTCGCGGCCCTTTACATCAAACTTTACGCCGTTTGCAATCAAATCGCCTACCAAGCCGCGGTCCAGGTAAGTGGCGTTAACGCGGATTTTTTTGCCTTCGGTGGTCACGGCCACAATCTCGCCGCCACCAATGCCTTCAGGCACCACGGCTTCTTTGATGCGCTTAGACCGCACTTCTTCTAAAAACTCAGAGTAGCCCATGCTGGCGCTGCCCGCCGTGCCGCGGCCTTCAAACTGCTTAAACACAGTAAACAGTACCAGCGCGATAACGAGCCAAACTGCAACTTTAGAAAACCATTGGTTATTGTTCAAAACACACGCTCCATGGGCAAGCTGCCCTATGCTGATTCAGATGATGCCCATTTTAGGCTTTTCAAGGATGCTTTTTGGGCTTTGGGGGGTAACAAAGCACGTAGCAGGGCTATTGGGGCTTGTTCGCGGCTGGATTGGCAGGGTTTGCACTGAGCTGCCTGAGCCGTTGCAATGATGTGGGGACAGTCTGCAGCGGTACTTTTGCGCCTTGATTTGCTTAACCGGGCAACGGAAACATGGGTTTAAAGGCGCGCCCACCAACCCGACAAAGCGCCGATGGAGCGTGGCCTTGATGAAAATCTGGAAAAAGGCGCGCGGTGCATAAGCTAGCCTAGCGCGCCCTGATTTCGCGCGTGTTTTTAGAAGATTTTGCAGCAAGGCCACGCTCAAGCGGCGCAAACCTACATAAGCTGGCATGGCAATCTTCAAAGACCTAAGCAAACCAAGCATACCAAGAGTCAAATTGCCCTGTCGCCCAAGGAAATGCTGCATAGTTAGCTATAAAATTAATAGTATTTAAATTTTCCAGGCACTTCAAGCGGGCATCACACAAGTGCGCTCGATTACCCTCTCATCGCCCAGCACAATCAGCGCAAACAGCAACTCGTCCAAACTCTGCGCACGTGCAGTGCGCAGCGCTAGCAGTGGTGTGGCCTGCGGGTTCAGCACCACAAAATCTGCCTCACAGCCTGGCTGCAAATTGCCCACGATGCCGCCTAAACCCAGCGCCTGCGCTGCCCCTGCGGTGTGCTGCCACCACAGCTGCTGCGGGCCCAGGCTGATGGCCTGCTTGGCCACACCGCCGGTAGCGGCTGATGAGCGCGCCACATAGTACGCGGCCAGCATGGTTTTAAAAGGCGAAAAAGACGTGCCGCCGCCCACGTCGCTGGCCAGGCCGTGCAGCATGCCGGCGCCGTCCGCCGTGGTCTGCGCTGCCGCAAAATCAAAATAGCCGCTGCCTAAAAATAAGTTGCTGGTCGGGCACACGGCTGCAGCCGCGCCGCGTTGGCGCATCAACACACGGTCGTGGTGGTCAAAATGGATGCAGTGGGCGTACACGCTGCGCTCTCGCAGCAGGCCAAAATCGTCATATACGGCCAAGTAGCTGCGCGCTGCAGGGTACAGGTCTTTGACCCAGGCAATTTCGTCCAAGTTTTCAGCCACATGCGACTGCACCCACACGCTGGGGTACTTAGCTGCCAGCGCACCTGCGCCGCGCAGCTGCGCATCGCTGCAGGTGGGCGCAAAGCGTGGGGTGATGGCGTAGCCCAGCCTGCCTTGGCCGTGCCAGCGCCCAATCAAGGCCTCAGTGTCACAAAGTGACTGCTCGGTTGCGTCACGCACACCCTGCGGGCAGTGGCGGTCTTGCAGGCATTTACCGGTGATGATGCGCTGGCCGCTGGCCTGCGCCGCCTCAAACAGCGCGTTGACCGAAGCCACATGCGATGTAGCAAAAGTAAGCGCAGTGGTAACCCCATGGCGCAGCAGCTCTGCTACAAAAAAACTAGCTGCTTGTGCTGCGTATTCTTGGGCACAGAAGCGTTGTTCTTCTGGAAAGGTATAGTTTTCCAGCCACGGCAGCAGGCCCTCGGCAGGCGAGCCAATGACATCTACCTGGGGGTAGTGCACATGCATGTCTACAAAGCCGGGGGCGATGATGCGGCCAGGCCAATGCTGTATGGGCCAGTGGCCGTACTGCGCCTGCAAAGCGGCATACGGCCCTGCAGCCAGCACCTTGCCGTCGCCGCCTACCACCAGCAAGCCGTCGGCATCGTATACCGCTTGGGTGTGGGTTTGGGTTGGGGCTTGGGTATCTTGAAAGCGCAGCAGCGCTGCGCGGTAGACTTGTGGCGGCGGGGCCGCAGGAGCAGAAGGGTTGTTTGGAGTATTCACCCCGCTATTTTGCTATCTTTCCCACCACACCCGATACTAAAAAGTTCATACTGCCTATTTGCGCATCACTGAGCGCCGTGCCAGCGGCAATGACGGTGTGGCCTTCGTTGTCCAGCACAGCTTGGCGCTGGGCGGCAAAGGGCAGCAAAGTGCCCCGGCTGATGGCGTTTTGCCGCGCCAGCACTTCTTTTTGCACGGCAGCAGGCACCGAAGCGCCAAAGCCTTCTACGCGCACCATGCCTTGCTGTGTGCCGCCCCACACGGTGGTGCTTTTCCAGCTGCCGTCCAGCGCGGCTTGCACGCGGCGGGTGTAGTAGTCGCCCCAGTGGTGGGTCACCGCAATAATTTGCGCATCGGGTGCTACGCTTTTCATGTCCGAGTGGTAGGCCACGGCCATTTTGCCGCGCTCTTGGGCGGCTACCATCACGGCGTTAGAGCCGGTATGAAAGGCCAGCACGTCAGCATCTTGGTTCATCAGCGCCATGGCGGCTTCGCGCTCGCGGGCGGGGTCAAACCAAGCGTTAAGCCACAGCACTTTGACCTGTGCCTGCGGGTTGACCGAGCGCATGCCCAGCGTAAAAGCATTAATGCCTTGCAGCACCTCGGGGATAGGAAAACCAGCCACGTAGCCCGCCACGCGGGTCTGGGTCATGCGGCCTGCAGCAATGCCAGCAAGGTAGCGGCCTTCGTAGTAGCGGGCGTTGGCTGCGGCTACGTTGGCAGCGGTTTTGTAGCCGGTGATGGACTCAAACTTCACATCGGGGAAGTCCAGCGCCACTTTGAGCGTGGGCTCCATGTAGCCAAAGCTGGGGGTGAAGATGATTTTGTAGCCTTGCGTGGCCAGGTCGCGTAGCACGCGCTCAGCGTCAGCGCCTTCGGCCACGTTTTCTACGTAGCTGGTCTTTACTTTGTTGCCCAGCGCGGCCTGCACGGCTTTGCGCCCTTCGTCATGCTGGTGCACCCAGCCTGCGCCGGACAGCGGTGCCACGTAGACAAAACCCACTTTCATGGGTTCTTTAACGGGCTCTTTAAGAAGCTCTTGGGCAGCTGGGGTTTGGGAGAAAGCGAAAACTGAAAAGCAAGTGGCGAGCAAGCTCGCAACGAGGTTTTTATACATGGTAGTCCTCTACATGGTTCTGGATAGGTGAGGCGAAGTGCTACAGAACATTGCAAAACACCAAAAAGCATTTTAACTTGCTGTGGTGCATTTTTTGCGTTGCGCTTATTGCAGTTGACCTCGCGGGCTTCGCGGTGCAGCGTGCGCTGTGTGCATGCGCCCCAGGGCAGCGGCCCCTTCGGGGGAGCCTCTGCGGTACTCGACATGGGGGGGAACCGGGCGAACTCGGCTAACGCCTCAGACAGCGCCCGGTTCTAATCCCCCATGTCTGCGTTCCTCGAGCCCGCTACCCTCATCGGGGCGCATGCACACAGCGCACGCTGCACCGCGAATACAAAGGTGGTTTGATGGCTTAGGGTGCGGAAAAGGGGGCAAAACTGCCCGTAACGCTGGATTATGTGTTTTTAAGAGCGTTTTAGGCCTATCGCCCAAGGAAATGCTCAATGAGTAGCTATGAAATATATAGTAAGCATACTGCGCTCTACCCAAACAGCACACAAGCCAGAACCGAGCCAAAAACCTCAGCATGCCAACAAGCGCACTGCTGCGGCGCTATGCCGGTTGCCGCCCATTAAGAACCCCGGGCTCGAAGCGCGGAAAACTGGGGATCAGAAATTTAGATGTTTGAGCGC
>JAYSRE010000226.1:0-6917 GCA_043721235.1 Polaromonas sp.
CTTGGCGTAATCAGAGCAAAAATCGTCTTTACCAGACGCCGATTTGATGGGTTTGCCATCAAAGCTGGCTTTGATTTCTTTGCTTTGGGTGATGTCCAGCCGGTCGTTGGCACAGGCCTTAAGCGCAGCGGCTTGGCAGGCTTGCGCCGTGTCTGCGGATTCAGTTTTTACGCAGTTCTTTTTGCCATCGCATTTAGCATAACTTTCCACTTCTTTGCCAGGGCAGGCAGTACGCGTGTATTCCACAGCGCAATCGGCAGCTTGAACCAAACCCAAGTTAAACAAAGCTACGACAGCAATCAGGGCGTGACGGATTTTCATTCATAAACTCCAATGGTTAAAGGAGCAGTGATGGTATCCAAAAGTATTCAGGGCGCGCTACCGCTACAGGACGATAAAACTGTCATTGTTGTAAGTGATGTCGTTAATTAGTTTTCAAAATGTCTCTGCTACTATTTGCCAATGAAATTTATACAATACTTTTTAGTGGCACTGACATTTGCACTGCTGAGTGCGGCCCACGCACTGGATGGCTGCCCGCCAGAGCCCACCCTGCCCACGCCGGCAGAGCTAGCTGCATTGCAAAAATCTGCCAAAGACCGCGGCTTTTTATGGCGCATTACCAAAGACGGCCGCGCGTCTTATTTGTACGGAACGATACATGTGTCCAAGCTAGAGTGGGCCTTGCCTGGCCCGCAGTTGCTGCAAGCCTTGAAACAGAGCGACATCGTGGCGCTAGAGCTCAACCCCATAGACCCTGTCACCGCAAAACAGCTGGGCCAAGGCATACTGGACAAAACTGGGCTGGAGCTACCAGCCGCGCTAGAGGCGCGCGTGGCACGCCAAGCCGTTGCCAGCTGCTTACCTGCTGCACAAATCAAGACCCTGCTGCCAGAGTTTCAAATCATCACACTCACAGTGTCTGCCCTCAAACGACAAGGCATCGATCCCAGCTACGGCGCAGACTCGGTGATTGCAGGCGTCGCTAGCAGCACTAAAAAACCTATCGAGGCCCTAGAAACCGTAGCCGATCAGATTAAACTCATTCGCGCCGACAACCAAATAGAGGCGCTAACCGCTGTAGAAGAAGGCTTGGTACAGCTAGAAGACGGCAGCGCACAAACCATGATGACCAAACTAGCACAAGCTTGGGCAGACAGCGACTACAACACCATCAGCAGCTACGCCACTTGGTGCAACTGCATGAACACCGACAAGGAGCGCGCCGACGTGAAGCGCACCTTAGACGACCGCAACCTGCCCATGGCTGAGCGCATCAACACCCTGCACAGCCAAGGCCGCAACGTGTTTACCGCCGTAGGTACGCTGCACATGATCGGGCCGATGGGGCTGCCTGCGCTGATGCAGCATCGGGGGTATGTAGTGAAGAAGGTGTTTTGAGATTTTTACGAAAGACGTTTTAAAGCGTCTTAAGTGTCTGCAAAAACATTTTTAAATGCCTTGCGTTTGTTTGTGCGATACACAGCAAAGTCCGCACGATCTACGGTGATGATGTCTGTTACGCCCGTACTGTTAGCTAACCACACCAAAGACGCGTCAGCCAAATCCATAGGACGGTCAGCGTACTTGCGCATCATGGCAGATAGACCCAGCAAATCGTCAGTTTCAAGGGAGGCAATACGCACGCGATCCCGTGAGGCACCCTCGTGTAGCCACAGCAGCAAATCAGCTTGCGAGTGGGCACTGAAGTCTAGGAAATACATCACTTCAGATATCACCTCCCAAGTGGTCAGCAGTCGCACGCTAGCACCGTGGCGTTTAAAGTAGCCAAGCGCTTGGCCATGGTAGCTGTCACTGCTGTTAAACAGCGCTGCCAAGGGGCCGCTGTCACACAGCACTTCGCGCAGACCAAAATTTTTCACAAGCAAGACTTACAACGCATTAATTAACCGCTGGGTTGCGATGCGCTCGCGCACAACTGATTTGATATCAACTGACTGACGCGACATATCGCCATGCTTGCCGAAGACAGGTCTGCCCAAATCGTACAAGCTAACATCTGCCTGCGCTTCCGTGCTGGTAGCCAGCTGGCGCAAGGCATGTTTGACAATGTCAGTTTTGCTCAAACCCATACGGTCATGCAACTGCTGTATCAGTGCAGAGTCACGTGCACCTAAACGCAGACTTAGGAATTGATCACTGTTAAGGGCAATATCGTTCATTGCTGCTAGTGTACTACAAATTATTGATTTTGTGGCACAAAATTTCTGCATACAAAAGCATTAATCAAAATGATTTAAAGGTAATTCCAAAGTAGCTCCTTTTCTTGGTAAAACTTGGTCCACAGTTTTTAAAAAACGTTTCCAACCATGACCGTTAGCAATTGCCAATCTTTGAAACATTACCAAACTATGCATGTGTTGCGCAAGCATCGGATCGCCAATATCTTGTGTTAGCCATTGATGCAGTTTTACAGGCCTATTACCCTTATCGTCTTTTGGATTTTTTTGCTCTAACAAAGGCAGCAAACCTGGCGCAAGACGTTCGAAAACTAAATCCCTTGTGTAATGCCCCACTACGCTATAGCGGTTTTTTTGCATTCCAGGCCATTGCCAGCCCTTAAGTTTATAAATATTTTCATAGAATTCATCTGGGAACTTTTTGATCCATGCGGCTAGTTCTTTACTAACCAACATTTCTAAATACTTCTGCAATGCATCCACCGGACGCTCCAGCTGAAATCCAGTTGCTTCGTCAACGAGAGCAACTATACCGACCCTTGCAAACGACCTTATCAACATATCAGCAAACTGCCCATACCTTAACTCTTGTTCTGTAAGTAATAATCCAGAATCACGCGCTTGTAGGATGGCTTCACACAAATCTTGCAAAACCGTAGCCTCGAATCCATCGCTAGGCATACCTACTTTTGGAGATCCACCTAGAAACTGAATGGGCGATTCAATAGTTTTGATAAGGCTACTGTTTTCAAAAGAATTTAAAACTTTTAAACCGCTGATTCGAGCGATTCCAGATCCACGCCCTTTCATGCCGATAGCAGCAGTCATTCCACGACCAGAAATTACTCTTCTCCCATCGTTCAGCACAAAACACGGAATCTGTAAATCCGAGACTTTTAAGATTCCTTTATGCGTCGCAATCGCCGCTAAAGTTGCGTTGTAATTTGCCTGTTTAGCCAAGGCACCTTTCCTTGCTATATCACTCCTTTGATCGGGAGTTAGTTTTGCTGCTCTAGCCGTACCGCCTGCAGCTTTACTACTTATTAGTTTGCCAATATCTTGATTCATGCAAGCACTTTCTATAAATATGCTTTCAATTATCAATGAAATGCAAGCAAAATAATAGATTATGCTTACGATTTTCTTTAAAATTTGATTTTAAATTAGTTGAATTTCTTTTATTTCTCTATTGACAGAAATAAAAGACAGATCTACATTTAACTTCAAGAGAAAGCCAAAAACCATGCAGCTCAGCCAAACCAGCCAAAAATTCATCCTCCACTGGGGTGAGATGGGCACGCGCTGGGGCGTTAACCGCACTGTCGCGCAGATCCATGCGTTGCTGTACCTTACTGGCAAGCCGCTGCCTGCGGACGAGATAGCTGACACGCTGAGTGTGGCGCGCAGTAATGTGAGCAATTCGATCAGTGAACTGAAGGCTTGGAACCTGGTGAAGCTGGTGCATGTGATGGGCGACCGGCGTGACCATTTTGAGGCGAGCACCGATATTTGGGAGCTGTCGCGCACCATAGTGCGTGAGCGTATGGAGCGCGAGATTACCCCCACCATTGACATGCTGCGCGAGCTATTGAACCACCCCGAGATTATGCTAGACGGCGTAGAGCGCGCCAACCGCGTGCGCGAGATGCTGACCATGCTAGAGACGATGACGGTGTGGAGCGATGAGATGCTGCGGCTGGACACCGAGACGCTGACCAAGGTGCTAAAACTGGGGGCTAAGATTCAAAAATTGATCCGTGGTGATATGACAAGTAGCGCCGTCAGCGCTGCACCAGCGGGCAGCAAAAGCAGCCAAAAGGCGGCAGAGGATATGCAGGCTTTAGGGTCGGTCATTGGGCCTTAAAAACGGATACTTAACGAATCTTCAAACCAACCTTCAATTTTGCTTTTTTTTGATTATTTATTTCTGTTTAGACTGAAATAACTGTAAATAAAAACCAAGTAACTTGCCATGAACCATAACTTTCCACTCACCCTGCTCTACGACGGCGCATGCCCCGTGTGCAACCTAGAAATGGACAACTTGAAAGCGCGCAATACGGCAGGATGGCTGCGGTTTGTAGATATCTCAACGCCATTTTTTGACCCCGTACCTTATGGCGCAACGCTTGCCGATATGAATGGCTTGATCCACGCCCAGCGGCCCGATGGTTCGCTGGTGATTGGCGTAGAAGTATTTCGCCTGGCCTACAGCGCAGTGGGCCTAGGGCACTTTACAGCGCCCACAGGCTGGCCGCTGCTGAAACCTGTGTTTGACGTGGCCTACGCATTGCTCGCGCGCCATCGCTACAGCGTGTCTGCCGTGCTGGGGCCAGTGCTAGAGCGCTTGCGCAACATGCGTGCAGTTCAACGCGCAGCGCCTGGCGCAACGCACGCAACGCATGCAACACCGGCAATCGACATAGAAGCTGCAGCACACCAAGCCACTGCCGCAGCCAGTGTCTGCCACAACGGGCAATGCAGTGTGTCATCACCACTTTCAACACTACAGAAAAGGAGCACACCATGAAAATTATCGTCTTCGGCGGCGCAGGCCTGCTAGGCAGCGCCATCACCACCGAGCTACGCAGCCACGGCCATCAGGTGCTGACTGCAGGGCGCAAAGGCTGCGACCTTACTGTGGACTTTGCCTACGACCACTCGCCCGAGGTGTTTGCACCCATAGTGCGCGGGGCTGACATGGTGGTCAACGCAGCGGGCATATTGATAGAACGCGGTGACAACACGTTTGACGCGGTGTACGTTAAAGCGCCCACCGCGTTGTTTGCCGCCTGCGCTGCCCAGCGTGTGGCGCGCATCGTGCACATATCGGGCCTGGGGCTGACAAGCCATATTGCGGGCCGCTATACCGCGGCCAAGCTAGCCTGTGAGCATGCGCTGCAGGCCTGCCCGGTGGACTACGCCGTCGTGCGCCCCGGCTTGGTGGTAGATGCGCAGTGCCCCAGCACGCGGCTGTTTCAGTGGTTGGCCAAGCTGCCAGTTATTGCCTTGCCCGGTATTTTGAAAGACGGCCAATTCGCACCCGGTGCGTCGCTGATGGCCCCCATGCTGGTGCAAGACGTGGCCGAAGCTGTTACCCGCATTTGCGAACACCCCAAAGCTTTGCGCCGCACCATCGAGCTGGCTGGCCCCGAAGTAATGACCTACCGTACCCTGCTGCAACGCCACCGCGCCACAGCCAACCAAGGTGCGGGTAAAGGCATAGCACTGTGGCTGCCTATGCCTTGGTGGCTGATGAAGCTGGGTGGATTTTTTGCCGCCTACTTGCCGCAAACTGTCTTTAGCATCGACACCATGCGCATGCTGCAAGCTGGTGGCACGACGGATAAGAACGAGTCTCTGTACTGGCTGCGTCATATGCCAAAACAGGCTGTACCGCCCCATAAACCTGCTCAAGCAGCTATTAAAAATGTAGTAGCATAAACTATCCAGCACAATAATTTATAACAAGGAGCAAGCTATGGACACCCATTCTGGCGTACCGCGCATCGTAGCCCCTGCGGGCGATAGCCCAATAGACGGCACGGTGCACTGGTCACCGGTTAATTCGATGTGGCTAGGCAGCATGACTTTGGTCGCGCTGATTTTTGGGCCATTTACTTTAGCGTGGGACACTGCGGCGCTATTTTTTACCAGCTGCGGCCTTACGCTGTGCTTGGGCCATTCGCTGGGCATGCACCGCCGCTTGGTGCACAACAGCTACGACTGCCCGTTGTGGCTAGAGTATGTATTCGTCTACTGCGGCACGCTGGTAGGCATGGCGGGCCCACTGACCATGGTGCACACGCACGACACGCGCGACTGGGCGCAACGCCAACTGCAGTGCCACGACTATTTTGCACACCGCAGAAGCTTTTGGGTAGATGCATGGTGGCAGCTGCATTGCAAAATGACGCTGGCGCGTCCCCCAGTATTTGCACCCGAGGCACGCATTGCCAACGATAAGTTCTACAAGTTTTTAGAGCGCACCTGGATGCTGCAGCAGCTGCCCGTGGCCCTGGCGCTGTACCTTGCAGGAGGCTGGGCCTGGGTGGTGTGGGGCGTATGCGCCCGCGTTGCCACCTGCGTGACAGGCCACTGGCTAATAGGTCATTTTGCGCACCGCCAAGGCCACCAAACTTACCTGGTAGACGACGCAGGCGTACAGGGGCATGACATAAGCTTGGGCGGGTTGGGTGGTTTGATCACCATGGGCGAGTGCTGGCATAACAATCACCATGCTTTTCCTGGCAGTGCCAGGCTAGGGCTGCATGCGGGCCAGCATGATGTTGGCTGGTGGGTTTTATGCCTGCTGCAAAAAATCGGCCTAGGAGTCTGGGCGGCAGAAGCTAATGCAATCGAGTCCACCCAAGGTAGCGCTCAAGCGTTATAGGTTGATGACAGCAAGCTACAACGCCTACCATCCACAGCAGCAGCAACTCCTGCCCAATGCCCTGCAAGACTGGCTACCCCTAGGGCATCTGGCCTACTTCATCGGTGACACCGTAGACAGCCTGAATCTGAGCGCCTTTCACGCCCGCTACGCAGTAGGCGGCTCACGCAACCAGCCCTTTCACCCTGTCATGATGGTCAAAGTCATGGTGTACGCCTATGCCACAGGCACCTTCAGCTCCCGCAAGATCGCCAAGAAGCTGCACGAAGACATCGCCTTTCGGGTGCTGGGCGCAGGCAACTTCCCAGCCCACCGCACCATCC
>JAYSRE010000227.1:0-20233 GCA_043721235.1 Polaromonas sp.
CCCCCCCCCCCCCCCCCCCCCCCCCCCCCGCCCCAGGGCGGTGTAGAAGGTAGAAGGTAGAAGTTTTAGCCCTCTGACCCAAGGAAATGCTAAACAGACAGCTATTAAAATAGTAGTATCTAGAATCATACGAAACACCGCCATGTGGATTGACACCCATTGCCACCTTGATGCCCCACAGCTAGCCCTGCAGGCACAGCAGCTGCGCAAGCAGGCTGCGGCGCTGGGGGTGCGCCACTGCGTTTACCCCGCCGTCGAGGTGGTCAACTTTGCGGCTGTGTGCAGCCTGGCCCACCGTTTTGGCGACAGCTACGCGCTGGGCATTCACCCGCTGTGCGTAGCCCAGGCCACTGACGACGCGCTAGACCAGCTTGACCAAGCCTTGGGCCTTGCGCTGCAGGCCGGTGACCCGCACTTGGTGGCCGTGGGCGAGATAGGCCTTGACTATTTTGTACCCGCCCTGCGCGAGCCTGCCTTGCGGGCCAAGCAAGAGCGGTTTTACCGCGCCCAGCTCAAGCTGGCCCGCAAGCACGGCCTGCCTGTGCTGCTGCACGTGCGCCGCTCGGCAGACCAGCTGCTCAAAGGCCTGCGCGAAATTCCCGTGATGGGCGGTATAGCCCATGCCTTTAACGGCTCTGACCAGCAGGCACTGCAAATGGTAGAGCGCGGTATGGCGCTGGGCTTTGGCGGCGGGGCTACCTTTGAGCGTGCGGCCCAGCTGCGCCACCTGTTTAGCACCCTGCCGTTGCCCTGCCTGGTGCTGGAAACCGACGCACCCGACATGCCGCCGCATTGGCTCTACACCACCGCCGCGCAGCGGGCCGCAGGCGTGCTCCAGGGCCCCAACAGCAGCGCCCAGCTGCCCCGCATAGCGCAGGTGTTGGCCAGCTTGCGCGGCCTGCCGCTGGCCGCGCTGGCAGAGGCCACCAGCGCCAATGCGCAGCGGGTTTTGCCGCGTATGATGCTGGCATAACCCCATTTTTATATGACACGATTTTTTGCCTGCGTAGGCCACGCCTCGGTAGACCACCACTTTGAGATCGATGCCTTTCCCCACCAGCCCACCAAAACCCCTGCCAGCAGCTACCACATGCTGCCCGGCGGCATGGCGGCCAACGCGGCCATGGCCATGGCCCGCTTGGGCGCGCCGGTGCACCTGCTGGGCCGCGTAGGGGACGACCCGGCGGGTGAGTTTGTGCGCAGCGCCGTGCAGGCCCACGGCGTGCAGACCCAGCTAGAGGCCGTGGCCCAATCGCATACCTCGGTGTCCAGCGTGGTGGTAGACAAGGCAGGCGAGCGGCAAATATTTAACCACCGTGGCAACGCCTTGGCACATGCCCACCCGCTAGACACCACCCAACTGGCCGGTGCCTGCGCCGTGCTGGTAGACCCGCGCTGGGGCGATGGCGCACTGGCAGCGCTGCAGTGGGCCAAGGCACACGGTGTGCTGGGCATGCTGGACGGCGATATTGCCCCGCGCGCCATGTTGCAAAAGCTGGTGCCCGCTGCCCCCTGGGCCGTGTTCTCTGAGCCCGGCCTAGCCTGCTACGCCCCTGGCTTAGACCAAGCCGAAGCGCTGGCCGCTGCCCTGGCAGCAGGCGCACAGGTGGCCATGGTAACGCTGGGCGAGCGCGGCGCGCTGTGGACCCGCGGCCACGGCCTGCACAGGCTGCCCGCATTTGCGGTGCGCGCGGTAGACACTACCGGTGCTGGTGATGTGTTCCATGCAGCGCTGCTGATGGCGCTCGTGGAGCTGACGCAGCTGGAGACGGCGCCGGAGACGCAGCTGGGCATTGACAACATCACCACCGCTGTGCGCTTCGCCAGCGCTGCCGCCGCACTCAAATGCACCCAGCGCCACGGCGTTATGGGCACGCCAACGCGCCTGCAAGTTACAGCGTTTTTAAATAGCAGTTTAGGCCTATCGCCCAAGGAAATGCTGGATGAGTAGCTATTGATTTAATAGTATTACGGCGTACCGTTTGGCGCCACACATACGCCTCAAATATACGCCCCACACAGGATACCGCCCCATGGAAACCAAATGGCTAGAAGACTTTATCAGCCTGTCCGAGACCCGCAGTTTCAGCCGCTCGGCGCAGCTGCGCCATGTGACGCAACCGGCGTTTTCGCGGCGCATTCAGTCGCTTGAATCGTGGGCCGGCACCGACCTGGTAGACCGCAGCAGCTACCCCACGCGGCTCACCCCTGCCGGCCAAACCCTGTACGCACAAGCGCTGGACATGCTGCAAAGCCTGCAGTCTACCCGCGCCATGCTGCGCGGCCATTCTGCTGCGGGGCAAGACGTGATTGAGTTTGCCGTGCCGCACACATTGGCGTTTACTTTTTTCCCCGGCTGGGTGTCAGTACTGCGCGAACGCTTCGGCCCCATTAAAAGCCGCCTGATTGCGCTGAATGTACACGACGCGGTGCTGCGCCTGGTAGAGGCCAGTTGCGACATTTTGATAGCCTACTACCACCCCTCGCAGCCCTTTCAGCTAGACCCCGAGCGCTATGAGTTTGTTAGCTTAGGCACCGAGGTGATTGCCCCTTACGCCGCTGCCGACGCACAAGGTCTGCCCATTTTCAGCCTGCCGGGCAGGCCGGCATCACCGCTGCCCTACCTAGGCTACGCCCCCGGTGCCTACTTAGGCCGCATGGTGGACGTGATTTTGAAAGAAGCCAAGACCCCCAACCACCTGGACCGCGTGTACGAAACCGACATGGCCGAAGGCCTCAAAGTGATGGCGCTGGAGGGCCACGGCATTGCATTTTTGCCGCAAAGCGCGGTCAAAAAAGAGCTGCGTGCAAAAAAGCTGGCACTGGCAGGCGCAGGGCTGGAGATGGCCATGGACATTCGCGCCTACCGCGAAAAACCGCTGCACAGAGATGCCGCCTTGCCCGGCGGTAAAACCCAAGAACGTACCGCCAAGCGCACCGCATTAACGCTGTGGGACTATTTGATTGACAGCGCGCATGCTACAGCGAAGGTGGCTAAAAAACGCTCCGCTTGAGTGCCGATTAAGTGAAGGCTGCAGCCTGATTGCGGTGTGTGGCATTGAGCTGTTCTTTGCCGTCAATGCTATTATTTCAATAGCTGCTTATGCAGCATTTTCTTGGGCGATAGGCCCAAACTGCTTATAAAACCTGTTGAATGCCCGACAGCACCCAACCACTATGCCCTTGGCGCGGCTTCATCAAATGCCACATCTCGTCAAACGATTCGTCAGGCTCGCCGCTGCCGTCCCGCATCACGCCGGTAAAGCGCACGCTCACCAGGTAGCGTTCTGGCCCCTCTTCTACATCGGTAACTTGGGCTTGGATATGAACCACATCGCTTGCTTGTGTTGCAGCGCGGCGCTCGGTCAGCTCCATCTTCA
Source organism: Polaromonas sp. (assembly GCA_043721235.1). Taxonomy (GTDB): domain Bacteria; phylum Pseudomonadota; class Gammaproteobacteria; order Burkholderiales; family Burkholderiaceae_C; genus JAAFIP01. The sequence continues at coordinate 3,381 of JAYSRE010000227.1, forward strand.
GTTCCGCAAACATCTCTGGGGTGGTGAACTGGCGAATATCGTCCAAATTGCCTGCATCGTTGGCAGCCTGCAAGCGTATGAAATTAACCTTCGCATTGCGCTCAAAACTGGCTACATCAAAGTCTGCAGGTATGTGACCCGTACGCAGCGGGCCGCTACCGCTCTGGTTTGAACCTAGCGCAGAGCCGATCAACGAACCGCCGCTGGGCATGGCCACTTTGTAGCCTGCGCCATCACCTGGGCTGTTGCCTCTGTCAGGGCCTGCGCCCGCAGCGGCGTACTGCATGCCCCCTGGAGCACCCATGCCTCCATTCGCTTGCCGCTGCCCTGCAGCGCGCTTGCGCATAAAAAATCCCACTGCCAGCATAATACCGGCGGCTAACAGCCCCATCATGACCATCGAGGCCAGCTCATCACCAAAGCCCATGCTGGAGGCCAAGGCCGCCAAGCCCAAACCTGCAGCCAAGCCCGCCACAGGCCCCATCCACGAGCGCGAGGGTGCCGCTGTAGCGCCCGCAGCACCGGGGGCCGCAGCCGTGGCCGCTGCTGGGGTAGCAGGGGCCTTGTCTACCGTGGCCTGGCGCTGGGTGCCCATAGATTTGCCCGAACCCATGCGTTTAGCCGCCTCAGCCTCCATGGCTATTGTGGAAATGCCCAAGGTGAACACCACGGCCAGCATGGCAAGCATGGCAAGCATTTTTTTCATACGAATCTCCTGTGTAAATTAATCAATGTTGTGAGAATAACGGCTTTAATACCCTTTAAAAAGCAGCATTTACAAGATTAAAGGTTCGGTTAATAGGGAGTGTCGCGGATGGCCATGGCGACCACAAATGCCGCCACCGCGCCGGGTCCACGGCATGCACTGAGCAGGTTAATACGGTTAAACACTCTCTTTTTTACGAACCAAATTCAACGTATTGACAGATAAAAAGGGAGTTTTTGCCCTAAACTTAATTACAGTCTGCGTTCAGAGCCCAACATGCTCTTCGCAAGCTAGGCAACACTTCTGGGTTGCAAACCGCCCATTACACATATTTCAAAGGTCTGTATGCAAACTATTGCACCCCTGTGGCTTTGGGCCACTTTTGCAGCTATCGTGCTGGTTTCGTTATTTGTCGATTTTGTGGTGCTTAAAAAGCAAGGCTCGCACGACATTGGTGTCAAAGAGGCGCTGAACTGGTCTTTGGTATGGATTGCGCTGAGCTTTATGTTCAACGGCCTATTTTGGTGGGCGGTTAAAGACACCACCGGCTCGGTTGAAGTGGCCAACACCAAATCGCTTGAGTTTTTAACCGGTTACTTGATTGAAAAGTCATTGGCAGTCGACAATATTTTTGTCTTCTTGATGATTTTTACCTACTTTGCTGTGCCTTCGCAGTTTCAAAAACGGGTGCTGATGATCGGTATCATCGGCGCGATTGTGCTGCGCACGGTCATGATCTTGGTCGGTGGCTGGCTGCTGGCGCAGTTCCACTGGATCTTGTACGTATTTGGTGCTTTTTTAATTCTGACCGGTGTCAAAATGTGGTGGGCTGCAGGCAAAGAACCCAACCTGGACGATAACCCCGCGCTCAAGCTGCTGCGCAAGTGGCTGCCGGTGAGCAAAAACTACGACGGTGAGAAGTTTTGGACAGTAGAAAACGGCAAGAAAATAGCCACCCCGCTGTTCATGGTAATTTGCCTGATTGCCCTGACGGATGTGATTTTTGCGGTGGACTCCATCCCCGCTATTTTTGCCATTACCAACGACCCCTTCATTGTGCTGACCAGCAATGTGTTTGCCATCCTTGGGCTGCGCGCCATGTACTTTTTGTTGGCAGCGGTGGCCAGCAAGTTCCATTTGCTGAACTACGGCTTGGCGATTATTCTGGTTTTTATTGGTGCCAAGATGTGCTTGATCGATGTTTACAAAATCCCCGTGCTGTTCTCGTTGGGTGTGGTGGTGGGCATTCTTGCGCTGACCATGCTGCTCAGTGTGCGCACCTCCAAGCCAGAGGCTAAGTAAAGCCCAGACGGGCGCGCCACCCTCTGCAAATGCTCTAATGCTGCAGAAGGTGGCGCGCTAGAGCGTTAGACCGCTGGCTGCAGCAAGCGCTGTACCAGCGGGTGTTGCACTTTCTTTTCGGTGCCAATGGCAAAGAAATGCTCGGTCACACCGTCGCAGGGGCCCAAGCGCTGCACGCCGTAGTGGGCTAGCAGATCGTCGTGCACCCACTGCGCCGCCGGGAACACCCCCATGCCACTGGCACCAAAGGTTTTCAGCAAAGCACTGTCTTCAAACTCGCCCACAATGCGCGGGCGTATGGCGCGCTGCTCAAACCAATGGTCTAGGCGGGTGCGCACTGCAGTGTGCGCTGTGGGCAGCAAAGTGGGCACATCGGCCAGGCTTTGCGGAAAGTTCTTTTTCGCTGCTTTAACCAAAACCGGGCTGCCGTACCAAGCCACGGCTGACGAGCCCATGGCATGGCTGTAGAGTTTGATGTTCGGGTTAGGCGGCGCGGGGCGGTCTGATAAAACTACGTCCAGCCGGTGCAAGGCCAGATCGCCCAGCAGCACATCGAACTCGCCCTCATGGCACAGCAGGCGCAGATTCGGTTCGGCCACCACGGGCTGCAGCAGGCGGCGCACCACCAGTTTAGGCAGGCCATCGGATATGCCGGCTGCCAAGCGCACCGTGGGCGTGCTTGCGGCATCGCGCACCAGCGCAGGCAGGTTTTCGCCCAGCTGGAAAATTTGGTCCGCTTGCTGCATGGCAGCTTGTCCGGCATCGGTCAGCACCAGGCCGCGACCGGCAGGCCGCAGCAGCGCATAGCCCAGCGTACGCTCTAGCTCCCGCACTTGCGCGCTCACGGTTTGCACGGCCATGTCAAGCTTGTCGGCAGCGCGTGATATACCGCCCTCTTTGGCCACCACCCAAAAATAGTACAAATGCTTGTAATTGAACGAGGTACTCATGGTCAGTTTTTCTGGGAGCTTAAATGAGAAATTATCTGCTTTTTAAGAATTCATTTCAACACTATCGTAGGTTTATGGTTAACCCACTGGAGAGACTTTTATGCACATCATTTTTGAATCCCGTGATGCCGACGCCGCTCTGGCATACAACGCGCCCCATGCGCCACTTTGAAAGACCCCAACACCATGCTGTGCCCTAGCTGCCCTACTACAACCTTGGTTATGACCGATCGCCAGGGTGTCGAGATTGACTACTGTCCCACTTGCCGGGGTATTTGGCTAGACCGAGGTGAGCTCGACAAGCTGCTAGAGCGTGCATCCAGTATGCCCGCCGCCAGTGCGGCCGACACGGTGCGCACAGCGCAGGGCCGCCACCCTTCTGACTTTGAAGACTCAGACTACCTTGATGGCAAGCGCCAGCACCGCAGCCGCAAAAAATCGTGGCTGAACGAAATTTTTGATTAGTGCGGCACCTGCCCACAGGCAATCCTCCCAAGGCACTGCCCTAGCCTTGGCACTACCCTAGCCTTGGCGCTGCTCTGCTAAGGCACACATTGGCTGCACATCAAAAAAAAGCCCCAAGTTTTACAACCTAGGGCTAGAAATCCACCATCTTGGAGGGTGGAGGAGACAACCAAGCGTGCACATTTGCTGCACAATAAAGCCCAGTATATCGGGCCACTGCTGCAACGCGGCAAACTTTACATATATTTGTCTTTGCACACGCTTTTAGCGTGCTAAATGCACGGTTTTTACACACTCTTTCAACCTGCTGCGGGGCCAGTGTGGCCCCGCAGACCCGCACTTCAAAGGAACAACACCATGGAATGCACCGTCAACTGGACTGGCGCGGCCTACGCCCAAGGCGGCTCTCGCTCGGGCATGGGCTTTGTAGCCGAAACCGGCAGTGGCCACACCCTCACCATGGACGGCGCACCCGATGCCGCCAAACCCGAAAACGGTGGTGCCAACCTGGCCCCGCGCCCTATGGAGACCTTGCTGGCGGGCGCGGGCGGCTGCACAGCCTACGACGTGGTGTTGATTTTAAAGCGCGGCCGCCATGCGGTGCAGGGCTGTAGTGTCAAGCTCAGCGCCGAACGCGCTGAGGCTGACCCCAAAGTGTTCACGGCCATCCACATGCACTTTAGCGTCACCGGCAAAGCCATTCCTGCGGTAGCTATTGAGCGCGCCATTGCCATGAGCCACGACAAGTACTGCTCGGCCACGGTGATGCTAGGCAAGACGGCGGCTATCACCACCAGCTTTGAGGTGCACGAAGCTTGATGCGCACGTGGCTTGGTGCGCACGTGATTTAATACACATGTGGTTTAAACCGTAAATTTAAGCACTTTAGGCCTATCGCCCAAGGAAATCCTGCATAAGCAGCTACACTTTTAATAGTGTGATGAGGCTTATATGCGGTGTGCCACAGTCGTCATCACTTTAGAGGCAGCGGCCATCAGGCTTTTAAGCGGCGCGGGCAACGTGGTAGCGCCAGCCTGCTGCGCGTCCAGCGCATGCTGGGCCTCGTCGCGCTGCATTTGGGCCACTACCGCCCGCGATGCGTGGTCAGCCAAGGGCAGCTGCTGCAAGTGGCTATGCAAATGCGCCTCTACCTGCTGCTCGGTTTCGACCAAAAAAGCCAAGCTCATCTTATCGCCCAGCCGCCCAGCAATCAGCCCCAGGCCAAAAGCCCCGGCGTACCACAGCGGGTTAAACAGGCTGGGCCGCGCGCCCAAGGCCGTTAAGCGCTGCGCCGTCCAGGCCAAATGGTCGGTTTCTTCAGCCGCAGCGTGGGCATACTGGGCTTTGAGCAATGGGTCTTGCGTGGCCAAGCTTTGTGCGCTGTACAGGGCCTGCGCGCACACTTCGCCCACATGGTTTACCCGCATCAGGCTGCCCGCCAACGCACGGTCGTCAGGGGCCAGCACGTCGGGCGCACCCTGGGTGTCAAAGATGGCCGCCGCCAGCGGCATGGGCCTGGCAGCGTAGGGCTGGGCAAACAGCGTGCGCAGCGCAGTGTCTGCCGCCTTGATCAGGCTGTCTTGCCATGTATCCTGCAAGGTATTTTGCAAATGAGGGGTTTGCAGGGTGGGGTTGTGAGGTGCCATAGCGCCATTGTAGGCAGCTGTGGCAAACCCACTCAGGCAAACGGGTTGACCAGTTGCACACCGAACACTTGTGTTGGCAAAAAAATGCTGGCAAATGCTGACTGTTGCCACAACGCAAGGGCAATGGCTTGTTTGCGCGGGCCTGCTGTGTCCACCGCATATAAAAAGATGTTGGAATCAAGACACCATGGGCCTTGGGTATCAGCCATCCGCATGCTGCTGGTTGTAAGGGCCACCCGCTTTCACCATAGTTGCTGTATACCCACGCAAACCCCAGCAAAAGCGCCCAAACACACGCTAGGCCTCCGGGGTGTTGCACTTGGACAACGAAAGACCCCTTTTTATGGCGTTTTAGACTGATTTCCTTTGCGCCCCCACCTCACGTCTGGTTCAATACATACAACTTCCCGAACACGGGGGTTGGCCCGGGACTCCGGCGAAGTGCATAGCTGCTTATATATTTGTATGTTTACATTTGTTTATCTGCTTGGCAAATTGTCGATCCGGAGCCCTATGTTTAACCTTGGAGAAATCTCAATGAAAAAATCCCTAGTTGCACTGGCTGTTCTGGCTACCGCTGGTACCGCATTCGCACAATCTACTGTCACCTTGAGCGGTTCTTATGCTTTCGGTTTCGCTTCTGACAAAAACTCTACCTTCGCTGGTAACGTTGAAACCGCAGTCAAAGGTTCTGGTTTTGGTACCGACACAGCAGCCATCAAATTGGCAGCGGTTGAAGACCTCGGCGGCGGCCTGAAATTGGCAGCTTCTGTGTCTGCTGGCGGCCTAGCACGCAGTGCTGTTGGCGGCGAAGATGCTCAAATGGCAATTTCTGGTGGCTTCGGTCGCGTAACCATGGGTACCGTGGAATCAGGCAACGGCATTCGCCCACGCGCTTCTGCTGGCGCACCAGTGTTTAACTTAGAAGGCGAAGTCTACAGCGGCGCGTCAAACATTGACTTCATCGGCTACACATCTTCAAGCTTCAGCGGCTTGACTTTCGGCGTAACTTATGTTGACCGTGGCGCTGCGGGCGTAGGTATTGGCGCAGGAACCACTGGTGGCGTTCTTATTGCTCCAATAAATGGCCAGCCTTCAATTACAGCCAACGTAACCTATGCTAATGGCCCGATTGATGCTCGCATTGATACCACCATTTGGACACGTAAAGATTCTGTTGAAGTTTCAACAAACAACCTCAAAAGCCGTGTTCGTGCTTCTGGTACTTATGACCTCGGTGTTGTAAAGCTGGGCGCTGGTTTCTCTACCCTGAGCCGCACGCAGAATGCTAAAGGCACAACAGAACTAGGTTTGGGTGTATCCGCTCCTCTGGGCCCAGTGACTGTTGGTGCACACTTCGCCAATCAGACCACCAAAGACACACAAAAGCGTAACGGCTTTACTGTTGGTGCCAGCTACGCTTTGAGCAAACGCACCAGCATCAGCGGCAACATTGCGCAGTGGACTTGGAAAAACAACGCTGGCAATAAGACCAACAGCGGCAACCACTTCGAACTGCTAGTCGGTCACAACTTCTAATTTACACACTAGCATTAGCTAGTTTGTAAATAGAAACCCAAAACCCCCGCTGTGGCAACACAGCGGGGGTTTTATTTTGGCCGGCATGTTTGTTAGCCAGCCTTAAGTACGCGCTAGCCCTGGCGACCATGTGGGCGACCATGTGGGCAACCCTGTGGGTTGCAGTTTTAAATTTGTTGCATACAATGACACTATGAAATTACAACTCACCCTTCTTATCTCGGCGTTGGCTTTGGCCCACTCCGCTACGGCTGCCACTTTCAAATGGACCAGCGCCAGCGACATTCCTACGCTGGATGTGCATTCGCAAAACAACGCCCTGGGCAACGGCGTGCACGCTGCGGTGTACGAGTCGCTGGTGTACTACAACAGCACCAGCTTCAAAATCGAGGCCCAGTTGGCCACCGACTGGAAGCTGACCAGCCCTACCCAAATGCGGCTTACTTTGCGCAAGGGTGTCAAATTCAGCGACGGTAGTGCATTTACCGCAGACGATGCTGTGTTTTCGCTTACCAGGGCCATGGCCAAAACATCGAACTACAGCGTATATACACAGGGTATCGACAAGGCGGTCAAAGTTGACGACACCACCATCGACATCGTGCTCAAAGCACCCAACCCAGTGCTGCTTAACCAGCTGACCGAGCTGCGCATGATGAGCAAAGCCTGGAGTGAGAAGAACAAGTCTACCGAGCCGAAAGACATTAAAACCAAAGACGAGAGCTTTGCCCACCGCAACGCCCTGGGCACCGGCCCATTCGTGGTAGACAGCTGGCAGCCCGACCAAAAACTGGTGCTTAAAACCAACCCTAACTGGTGGGGCAAGCTGACTGGCAATGTGACCGAGATTGTCTACACGCCCATCAAGTCTGAGGCTACCCGCGTAGCGGCCTTGCTGTCGGGCGAGGTGGACCTGTTGCTAGACCCCAGCCCGCAAGACATGGGCCGTATGCGCAGCAACACGGCGCTCAAAGTAATAGACGGCGTTGAATACCGCACCATTTTCTTAGGCATGGACCAGTTCAGGGACGAGCTGGTGGGCTCTAGCGTGAAAGGCAAAAACCCTTTGAAAGACGTGCGCGTGCGCAAGGCGCTGTACCAGGCCATTGACAGCGCCGCCCTGAACCGGGTGACCATGCGCGGCCTAAGCCAACCCACCGGCACTCTGGTGTCGCCGCAGGTCAACGGCTGGACTAAAAAGGTCGATGTCCGCTACGCTTACGATATTGAGGCTGCTAAAAAGCTGCTGGCCGATGCGGGCTACAAAGACGGCTTTGAAGTGGACTTTGCTTGCCCTAATAACCGCTACATCAACGACGAAGAAATCTGCCAAACCGTGACGGCCATGTGGTCGCGCATTGGCATCAAAGCCAAGCTGCGCACCCTGCCCTTGGTGACCTACTTTCCCATGATCCAGCGCTACGAGGCCAGCATTTACATGCTGGGCTGGGGCGTACCTACCTTTGATGCGCTGTACAGCCTGCAGTCGCTGGTGCGCAGCGTAGGCGCGGGTGGTGATGGCAACTACAACGTGGGCCGCTACTCGAACCCGCAAATGGACGCCTTGGTAGAGCGCATGAAGAAAGAGACCGATACGAAAAACCGCAACGATTTGATTGAAAAAGCACTCGAACTGTCGCACCAAGATGTGTCGCACATTCCGCTGCACAACCAGATCATCCCGTGGGCCATGAAGAAGAATATTGATGTGGTGCACCGGGCTGACAACCGTATTGACTGGCGTTTGGTCAAAGTAAACTAACCAACGCTTGCACTAGTCCGAGCAAAGAGGCCTTTTGAGGCCTCTTTTTACGTGCCGTAGCAGCTGTGCCATGGGCAAACCCAAGGTAAGCCCTGTGTGGGTATGCAGCGTGCTCTGCTAGCATGGTGCTAATTTAATAATTTAGTCATGTTCGCTTTTATTCTCCAACGTTTGCTGCAGTCCGTGGTTGTGATGGTCTCGGTGGCTCTGATAGCTTTCATGCTGTTCCAGTATGTGGGCGACCCCGTGGTGTTTTTGCTAGGGCAAGATGCCACGGCAGAGCAAGTACGCGCGCTGCGGGCCGACTTGGGGCTAGACCAATCGTTTGTAGTGCAGTTTGGCAATTTTTTGGCCAATGCGGTGCAGGGCGAGTTTGGCTTGAGCTTGCGCCAAGGGGCTAAAGTCTCGCGCTTGATCGCAGAGCGCCTGCCCGCCACGCTAGAGTTGGCCTTGGTGGCTGCTGTCTTAGCCCTGGCCCTGGGCATTCCCATGGGCGTGTACGCAGCGCTCAAGCGCGGCAGCGTAGTAAGCCAGTTGTTTATGACGATCTCGCTGTTGGGCGTGTCGCTGCCCACCTTTTTGATTGGCATCATGCTGATTTTAATTTTTGCCGTCTGGCTGGGCTGGTTTCCCAGCTTTGGCCGGGGCGATGTGGTGCAGATAGGCTGGTGGACCTCGGGCTTGCTCACGGCCAAAGGCTGGCACCATATTGTGCTGCCAGCCGTAACATTGGCTATTTTTCAGCTCACGCTCATCATGCGCCTGGTGCGGGCCGAAATGCTGGAAGTGCTGCGCACCGACTACGTCAAGTTTGCCCGCGCACGCGGTTTGAGTGACCGCGCCGTGCACTTTGGCCATGCGCTTAAAAATACGCTGGTGCCGGTCATTACCATCACGGGTCTGCAGCTGGGCGCGCTGATAGCGTTTGCCATCATTACCGAGACCGTGTTCCAGTGGCCCGGCATGGGCCTGCTGTTTATCCAGGCGGTGACGTTTGCCGACATCCCGGTGATGGCGGCCTATTTGTGTTTGATTGCCTTGATTTTTGTGGTGATTAACCTGGTGGTCGACTTGCTGTATTTCGCCGTCGATCCGCGTTTGCGTATTCAAAGTACAGGCAAGGCCGGAGGCCACTGATGCCGGCACCGCTTAGAGTTTTTATTTTACGAAAGACCACCATGAAATTTATGAAAAAAGCACTTCTGGCCCAAGCAATTTTTTTGTTAAATGGATGTCGGTCAAGTAAACCGATATGAAAACAACTCTGGCGCGCTGGCTAGACAGCGACGTAGGCTACAGCTTTAAAACCTCCCCTGTGGCCATGGCCGCCGCTGCGGTGGCCTTTGTGTGCATTTTTTGTGCTTTATTGGCCGAGCTGGTGGCACCCCATGCGCCGTTCGACTTGACCACCTTGGTACTAGACCATGCGCGCCTGGCACCGTCGCTGACGGCCCATGACGTGCCCAAAGACATGGGCGGCGGTACCCGCATGTACCTGCTGGGCACCGACGATCAAGGCCGCGACATACTGTCCACCTTGATGTACGGCGCGCGTATTTCACTGGCGGTGGGCTTTGCCTCGGTGCTGATCTCGGTGCTGCTGGGCGTGGTGCTGGGTTTGATGGCCGGGTTTTTAGGTGGCTGGGTCGACAGTTTTTTAATGCGCCTGTGCGATGTGATGCTGAGCTTTCCGCCTATTTTGGTAGCGCTGTTGATTGCAGGCGTGGGGCGTGCACTGTTTCCCAACGCCCATGAGTCGCTGGCTTTTGGGGTGCTGATTGTGTCTATCTCGCTGACCGGCTGGGTGCAGTATGCCCGCACCGTGCGCGGCTCTACCATGGTGGAGCGGCACAAAGAGTATGTGCAAGCTGCCCGCGTGACGGGTGTGGCACCGCTGCGCATTATGACGCGGCACGTGCTGCCCAACGTACTGGGCCCGGTGATGGTGCTGGCCACCATCCAAGTGGCCACGGCCATCATTACCGAGGCCACTTTGTCGTTTTTAGGTGTTGGTGCGCCACCTACCTCGCCCTCGCTGGGCACACTGATTCGGGTGGGTAACGATTATTTGTTTTCCGGTGAATGGTGGATTACGCTGTTCCCCGGCCTGATGCTGGTGCTGATCGCTCTGAGTGTGAACTTGCTGGGCGACTGGCTGCGCGATGCGCTTAACCCCAGGCTGAGGTAAGCCCTATGAATTTGCTGGAAGTTAAAGATTTGGTGGTCGAGTTCCCTAACCGGCGCGGTACGCTACGCGCACTGGACGGGATTTCGTTGTCGATAGCGCCGGGCGAAATTTTAGGTGTGGTGGGCGAGTCGGGTGCGGGCAAGTCGCTTACGGGGGCCTCCATCATTGGCCTGCTTGAGCCGCCAGGACGCATTGCGGGTGGCCAGATTAGCCTGCAAGGCCAGCGCATTGACAACCTGCCCGCCGATCAAATGCGCCATATTCGGGGCCGCAAAATTGGCGCGATTTTTCAAGACCCCTTAACCTCACTGAACCCGCTGTACAGCGTGGGCCAGCAGCTGGTAGAAACTGTGCTGGCCCATTTACCGGTCAGCAAGGCTGAGGCTCGCCAACGCGCCATTCGCCTGCTGCAAGACACCGGCATACCGGCTGCTGAACAACGTATTGACCACTACCCACACCAGTTTTCAGGCGGCATGCGCCAGCGGGTGGTGATAGCGCTGGCACTGGCCGCTGAGCCGCAACTGATCGTGGCGGACGAGCCCACCACGGCGCTGGACGTGTCGATCCAGGCGCAAATTATCAGCCTGCTTAAAAACGTGTGCCAAGCCCGCGGCGCAGCGGTGATGCTGATCACCCACGACATGGGCGTGATCGCCGAAACCTGCGACCGGGTGGCAGTGATGTACGCCGGGCGCATTGTTGAGATAGGCCCGGTGCACGAGGTGATTAACCACCCCGCACACCCCTACACCGCCGGCCTGATGGCGGCGATTCCCGACATGGGCATTGAGCGCGAATATTTGCACCAAATCGACGGTGCCATGCCGCGCCTTGATGCCATTCCCACCGGCTGCGCCTTTAACCCGCGCTGCAGCAAAGTTGTGGCCCGCTGCAAAGCCGAGCGCCCTGAGCTGATGGCGGCCGGTGCCACCCAGGCTGCCTGCTGGCTAAGCAGCCTAGAGACCACAGCGCAGGCTACGGCAGGGACTGCAGTATGAACAGCAGCATGGGCAACATAAGCAGCCCCGCTGTGGGCGCAAGCACCGCCGCAACAGCACCTAACATCTTGGTCAAAGTCAACGACCTTGCCATGGCGTTTGATGTATCGCCGCCCTGGCTGGCGCGCGTGGTAGAGCGCAAACCCAAACTCATGCTGCATGCCGTAGACGGCGTGAGTTTTGAGATTGAAAAAGGCAAAACGATGGCGTTGGTAGGCGAGTCAGGCTGCGGCAAAAGCACCGTGGCGCGCCTGATGGTAGGCCTGTACACGCCCACCCGGGGCAGCATGGCCTTTGACGGCTTAGATGCCCACAGCACCTACCGTGGCCCCCAGGGCCGCCAGCTGCGCACCCGCATCCAAATGATTTTTCAAGACCCCTATGCGTCGCTCAACCCGCGCTGGACGGTCGAAGCCATTGTGGGCGAACCTTTAACCGAGCACCGCATCATCACCGACGCCGCGCAGCTCAAAACCCGTGTAGGCGAGCTGCTGGGCAGCGTAGGCCTGAGCCCGCTGGACATGCCCAAGTACCCGCACCAGTTCTCGGGTGGCCAGCGCCAGCGCATCTCGATTGCCCGCGCACTGGCCACCGAGCCCGAGTTTTTGGTGTGCGACGAGCCCACCAGCGCGCTGGACGTGAGCGTGCAGGCCCAGGTGCTCAATATCATGAAAGACCTGCAAAGAAAACGCGGGCTAACCTACCTGTTCATCAGCCACAACCTGGCCGTAGTGCGCCACGTGAGCGACCATGTAGGTGTGATGTACCTGGGCCGCTTGGTGGAAGTGGCTGACAAGCACAGCCTGTTTAACCACCCCAAGCACCCCTACACCCGCATGCTGCTGGACGCGATTCCCAAAATGCATGCCACCGGCAAAGCCCGCACCCCCGTGCAAGGCGAAGTGCCCAACCCTTTGAGCCCACCCCCCGGCTGCGCCTTTAACCCGCGCTGCCCGCACGTCCAAGCGCGATGTCTGGCAGAGCGGCCCGTGCTGCACAACATAGGCGGTGTGCAAATTGCTTGCCACGCGGTCGAGGAAGGCCGTATTTAAAGCTGCTTGGCGCTTGGCAAGGGTGTTTATTGGGGACAATACACCCTATGACACCGCAAACCACTGCCTCCACCCAAGCCCAAGAAATCACCCTTACCCGCCCTGACGACTGGCACCTGCATGTGCGCGATGGCGAGGCGCTGCACGCCGTGGTGCCGCACACGGCCGCGCAGTTTGGCCGCGCGATTATCATGCCCAACCTGCGCCCCCCCTGCAGCACGGCGGCGCAGGCGCTGGCTTACAAGGCGCGCATACTGGCGGCAGTGCCTGCAGGCATGCAATTTGAGCCTTTGATGACCCTGTACCTGACCGACAACCTGGCGCCGCAAGAAATACAACGCGCTAAAGATGCCGGTGTGGTCGCGGCCAAGCTGTACCCAGCAGGTGCCACCACCCACAGCGATGCCGGTGTCACCGACCTGCGCAAAATTTACCCTGTGCTGCAAGCCATGCAAAAGGCGGGCATGCTGCTGCTGGTGCACGGCGAGGTAACCAACAGTGAGATTGACCTGTTTGACCGCGAAGCCGTGTTCATTGACACCCAGCTGGTACCTCTGCGCCGCGACTTCCCAGAGCTGAAAATCGTGTTTGAGCACATTACCACGCTAGAGGCTGCGCAGTATGTGCACAGCGGCGGCGCATGCACAGCGGCCACCATCACCGCGCACCACTTGCTGTACAACCGCAACGCCATTTTTACCGGCGGCATACGCCCGCACTACTACTGTTTGCCAGTGCTTAAGCGCGAAAAGCACCGCCTGGCCTTGGTGGCCGCCGCTACCAGCGGCAACCCTGCCTTCTTTTTGGGCACCGACAGTGCGCCGCACCCCGCCCACCTCAAAGAACATGCCTCTGGCTGCGCGGGCTGCTACACCGCTTACAGCGCCATCGAACTGTACGCAGAAGCCTTTGATGCCGTAGGCCAGCTAGACCAGCTAGAAGGCTTTGCCAGCTTTCACGGCGCCGACTTTTACGGCCTGGGGCGCAACACCCGCCAGATTACATTGCGCCGCGAAAGCTGGACCCTGCCTGAGGCGCTGCCATTTGGCCAAGCCGAACTCAAACCACTGCGGGGCGGCGAGACACTGGCGTGGCGCTTGCTGCCCAGCGCGTAATGCGCCACCTAAAATACCAAGCAAATAGCCCTATCGCCCAAGAAAATGCTGAATAGCTAGCTATGGATAATATAGCATATGAAGATGCACTGCACCACCAGTTGGCCCGCATAGACTGGTTTGCACCATGGTGGCAGCCTTGGCGCGACGCAGGCCAGCGGGTAGCGCAGCGCGTGCTGGCGGGCGCACCGGTGCATGCGGCGCTGCAGGCTGAGGCCAACAGCATGGCGGCACCCGCAGACCTGCGCAACGCGCCAACTGCGATGCCCAGCATTACTTTCGTAGCCCAGTCCGACCTGCCCGAGGGCGTGGCTTACGAGGCCTTTATCTACCGCACAGGCAGCGTGCCCACGCGGCAAAATTTGCATGACTTCTTTAACGGCTTGGTGTGGCTGGTGTTCCCCCGCACCAAGCGGCGGCTGAACTTTTTGCAGGCCAGTGAGATTCGTGCCAGCGGCGTGCAAACCACACGCGGGCCGCTGCGCGACGCGCTCACGCTGTTTGACGAAAATGCCGCCATTTGGCCGCTGGCCAGCGGCACATCGACCGAACTGCTGGATGCCTTGCGGGCCAAGCAGTGGCAGCATGCCTGCGTGCACCTGCGCGCGCACTGGCCTGGCGGTGCCCCTATTTTGGTGGGCCATGCGCTGCTAGAAAAGCTGGTTACGCCGTATAAATCGATCACCGCCCATGTTTTTGTCACCCACATGCCTGCACACCCTGATGCCCCACCGAGGCTGCACCATGCCGCGCTTAATGCGCTTAACGATCTGGATGCAGCAACCGCCCAGCAGCTAAGCGCAGCCAGCCTGGTGCCCAAGCCATTTACAGCGCTGCCTGTATTGGGCGTGCCGCATTGGTGGCCTGCCAACGCGAATGCACAGTTTTATGACGACCTGCAGGTTTTCAGGCCGCCAAAACCCTAGGAAATCTAGGGCGCGTTGCTGTGCCACTTGATTTCTGCAGTTTTAACCCTACCATTTAGCCTTGGTGCTTGCCTTCGCAGGCTGTAGATTGAAATTCCAATGAAACGCATCTTTCTGTTAATCGCCACCAACATTGCCATCATGGTAGTGCTGGGCTTGGTCACCAGTGTGCTGGGTTTAAACCGCTTTATGGGCCCTGGCGGGCTCAATATTCCCACGCTCATGGGCTATTCGTTGGTGATTGGTTTTACCGGCGCCTTTATTTCCCTGCTAATTTCTAAGCCCATGGCCAAACGGAGCACCGGCGCACGTGTGATAGCGCAGCCGCAAACCCAAGACGAAGCTTGGATCGTGGAAACCGTGCGCAAATTTGCCGACAAAGCGCAGATCGGCATGCCCGAAGTGGCCATCTATGACGGCGAACCCAATGCTTTTGCCACCGGTGCGTTTAAAAATTCGTCCTTGGTGGCCGTGTCCACCGGCTTGCTGCAAAGTATGACCAAAGAAGAAGTGGAAGCCGTGATTGGCCACGAAGTTGCCCACATTGCCAACGGCGACATGGTTACCATGACCTTGATTCAGGGTGTGATGAACACCTTTGTGGTGTTCTTGTCGCGTATTGTGGGCTACTTTGTAGACAAAGTGCTTTTGAAAAACAACAGCGACGGTCCCGGCATTGGCTACTACATTACCACCGTAGTGATGGACATTTTGCTGGGTATTGTGGCCCATATGATCGTGGCATGGTTTAGCCGCCACCGCGAATTTAAAGCCGACGCAGGCGCAGCCCGCCTGATGGGCCAGCCCCGGTCGATGCAGGCTGCCTTGGCCCGCTTGGGTGGCCTAACCCCTGGGGTATTGCCCAAAAGCATGGCCGCGATGGGCATTGCGGGCGGACTGGGCAAGCTGTTTAGCACCCACCCGCCAATGCAAGAGCGCATTGACGCACTGCAAAACTTGCCTAAACCATAAAGTGCGGGCTAGAGCAAGTCACCCACGATATGCTGCTTTGCCAGCACACCCAGCACCAGCGCCCCAGGCCCTACGTTGACCGAACCAGTTATGGACATGGCCGTCAGGTGCACGGTTACGCCGGCCTGGCTGGCGTAGCTTTGCAGGTTCTTAAAGCTGTCCAACGTTTCAATATCAGCCAAAGCACCGCTATAGGAAAAGCACATGTGATTTGAAAGCAGCAAACCGTTTTTGAGCATGCGCAACCCCATTTCCACAATAGCTTCACGCGCTTTGAGTTTGCCCAGCTTGCGGCCCACTGGCTCGGTTACGCCCATGTGCGCCGACAAAATCGGCGTGATGTTGAATATTTTGGCTGCAAAACCAGCTAAAGCACTGACCGACTTGTCCCCCTTTAGCGATGCACGCTGCAGTATGTAGCCTACATCGCTGGGGGCCATGTAAGTGTAGGTTTGCGGGGCAATGGTGGACTGGCGTGCGATGATCTGGCTAATGTCTGCCCCGGTGTCCACCAAGTCCAGCAGCTCCATCACCTGGACACCGTAACCTGCAAAAAACGCTTGGCTGTCAACGCAATCAGCCTGCAACACCACCACCTTGCCAGCGCGTGCCCGCATGTTGAAAGACTCCACCCTGGCTTTGGCCACCGCCGTCTTGGCCCGTTGGTAAATGGCACTGCGCGATGCGGCTACAAATACCCCCAGCATCTGGTCAAACTGCAGCGCCAGTTGCGAACTGAATGCCGAGACCATCTCGTCTACCGTCATCGGCTCTGAGCGGCCATGCACAGCCTTAGGCGAACGCAAGCACTTCGCATAAAACTGCTGCGTTAGCTTGGGGTCGCGCTGGTCAATGAACTTTTGGTCATCTACCCATACATTCACAGGCAATATACGCAGCTGGGGGTGGGCAAGCGCGCTGGCAGGCAGGTCGCACGAGGCATCGGCAACCAAACAAAAAGAAGGGGAAGGGGAAGGGGAAGGGGAAGGAGCAGGAGAAGGCATCGCGTATATTTCTGATAGGAGGGCCGCAATATTGTGGCTAACCACTATCATGGACTGAGCAGCGCGCAGGGTTGGGACGAAAATCACACAAGTTGTGTTTAAACACGGCTGAGATAACTAAAGTACCCAGCTCTTATGTGCACAAGCGCACAGGCTTGCTGCGATAATCACACAGTGAAGCCCGCTAGACTGCCACTGGTGCTATATGGGAAACCTGGCACTGGA
>JAYSRE010000228.1:0-2704 GCA_043721235.1 Polaromonas sp.
TGCGCCAACGGCGTGGTGCATGGCAGATAGAGGTGTGGGACACTGGCATCGGTGTGGCTGCAGGCGACCAAACTCAGATCTATTCACCGTACTACCGCCATGCACAGGCGTGGAGTATGGACAGTGCTGGTCATGGGCTGGGGCTGGCGGTGGTGGCGCAATGTGTGAAATTGATGGGGGCACAGGCGGGGCTGACGTCGCGACTGGGCAGAGGGTCACGTTTTTGGTTGGCTTTGCCCACTGCGCCTGGCATGCTGGATGCAGCGCTTGTAGCGGGCGACCACCCTGCGGCAGCGCTGCAGACGTCACAGCCCGAATCGGGTTATTTGCTATCTGCGTTGAATGGTCGTTGCATGGTCTTGGAGGATGATCCTCAAATCAATGCCGCGTGGGCTGCGTTACTAGGTACTTGGGGTGTAGACGCCCGCTTTGCTACTTGTGCAAGCGAAGCGTTTGATCACTTGGACAGTGGATTCTTACCGCAAGCTGTTTTGTGTGACCAACGACTGCGCGCAGGAGAAAGCGGATTTGAGATACTGCAGACTATATTGCGGCGCTGCCCCCAAGCCTATGGTGTGATGGTCAGCGGTGAATACGATTCAGTCGAACTTCTACGTGCTGAGGATGAGGGCTATGTAGTGTTGCGCAAACCGGTTGACATCACTGTGCTGCATGCATTGTTAGCCCGCTGGCTGGCGGCATCATAGTGACGTTTTTAAGTCACTTTTATAGTATAAATTGGCTAGTAACCCAAGTAAAACCTGCCTAAGCAGCTATTAAAATAATAGTAATTGCAATGCAGCTTCAACATGCTCATACGTTAAACCAGCGCGCTAACACATCGTGCAAGTCGCTCACTTCCAGCGGCTTGCGCAGCACCAGGTAGCCATCACTCTCAGCGCGTACCAGCTCGGGCGAATTGTATTCGCCGCTCACCATGGCACCACTGGCAGCAGCGCAGCGTACAAGCAACGCGCGCAATATCTCAAAGCCACTCTCGCCTGAGCGCAAGCGCTGGTCGCACAAAATAGCGCGCGGCACAAAGCCTGCGTCCAGTACCGCAAATGCCTCGCTGGCGCAGGTGACAAAGCGGGCTTCTACCTGCCAAGCTTGGAACAGTGCTGTCCAAGCTGCAGTGACCTGCGGATCGTCCTCTACCACCAAGCAGGTGCCTGCCAAAGGCCGCAGCATGGCTGCGCTGGGCAGACGCGCCGCGGTGTCCGCGCCCAGCGATGGGGTATCGGCCAGGGTGGCAGCAGGTAGCTGCAGCCAAAAGCGCGAGCCATGGCCCAAACGCGAGGTCAGCCCATAGGTCGCGCCCATCAGCTTGGCGCAGCGCGCCACCACAGCCAAGCCCAGACCGTGGCCTGCACTGTCAATCAACCAGGCGTTTTCGTTGCGGTAAAACGGGGTGTAGATTTGCTCACGCTCTTGCTGTGACACACCCACGCCCGTGTCCCACACCTCAATTTGCCAAGCTCCTGCGCGCTGGCGCACACCCACCAGCACGCCGCCCGTTTGCGTATAGCGCAGCGCGTTTTGCACCAAATTCACCAATGCTTGGCGCAGCAGTGATGGGTCAGTCTGCACCACAGCGCCCGGCTTGCACAGGCGAAAGCGCAGCTGCAAACCACGGCGCTGGGCCTCTGCCCGAAACAGCGTTTCTACATCACCCAGCATGGCCGCCAGCCCTACGGGGCTGCTCTGGCTGGTAACCATGCCAGACTCAATCTTGGACAGATCCAGCAGTGAGTTGAACATCAAGTTGACTGAGTGCACACTACTTTTTAGATCACCCAGCAATGGGCCCAGCGTAGCCTGCTCGTTACGGTGCACGATGGCTTCAATTAACATGCCCATAGCGTGCACAGGCTGGCGCAGGTCATGGCTGGCGGTGGCCAGAAACTGGTTTTTAGCAGCTAGCGCTTCTTCGGCCTGATCTTTGGCGTTCTTGTATTGTTCGGCCAGCTGGATGCTGCGCTCCTCCAGCACAATTTGTTTAACGAAGAAACGGTTGGCTATGCGTGCGTGCCGGTACATCAGCAGGCTGTACATCATGGTCATAGGCAAAACATACTGCCAATGGTTGGGCAAGGCCCAGTAGACCAGCAGCACCGTCAGGTTCCAGCCGGTAATAAAAAAGCGCATAAAAATGCCCAGCACAGGGGTTTGGTGCGTGGCATTACCCGCAGTGATGGCGGCCAGCGTCAGCAAAAAGAGAATTACAAAGTCAAACGGCGCTTGGCCACGGCTGATAAGTATCATAGGCACTGACAATGCCAGTCCATGTACGAGTGCCAGCATCTTGGTAAAAGGCAGCCATTTAGCCAGCATGGCGGTGTCGCTTAAGGTGGCTTGGTCGCGCAGATACACCCGGTGGTACAGGCGTATTCCGACAGCGAAAACAACATAAAACCCAAACCACAATGCCATGCCGGTAGCATCATTTTTCTGTGCATAAAACCATGCTAGACAAAACGTGATTACTGGCAGCACAGTAATGCTGAGCAAAATGCGTGAGTAGCTCATCTCCAGCAGCTGCGCCTGCCCTGCAGGGCTGATGGCGTTGTCAGCGTGGCCCGCTGCAGCGGCGCTAATGCGATTCGCGCTCATTCAAACAAGCCTTGCGCCAATGTCATGCCACGCAACTTGGTAATCAGCTCTACCCGGTTGCTTACCGAGAGTTTTTGCAAAATGGCAGTGA
>JAYSRE010000229.1:0-19853 GCA_043721235.1 Polaromonas sp.
GCCTTTGGCCCCATAGCCTACCTGACTGACACCCGCCATGAGCCTACCGCCATGCTAGCGGCGCACCAGCGCGACATGCTGGCCACTGACGGCATAGCCACCGCGCTGGCCGAGCTAGACCCACGCAGCCGGCGCATTGTGCAAGAGCGTTGGCTTAAGGTTAACGACGACGGTTCAGGCGGCCTGACGCTGCACGACCTGGCTGCCGAATATGAGATTAGCGCCGAACGGGTGCGCCAGATTGAAGTGGCGGCGATGAAAAAGATGAAGAAAACTCTGGCCGAGTTTGCCTAACCGCCACTGCTATTTCAAAAGTAGCTTGATATCGTCAGCCAGCGCGGCAGCCCCACTGCCGTAGCGGGTAAACAGGCGCACACGGCCTTGCGGGTCCAGCACGTAGCTGCCAGCGGAGTGGTCCATGGTATAGCTGCCTTCAGTTCTGCCCTCTACTTTTTTGTAGTAGATCTTGAAATGCTTGGCGGTGGCGGCGGTTTCTTGCAGTGTGCCGCGCAGCGCTAGAAAACTGGGGTCGAAATTTTCCATGTAGGCTTTGAGCACTTGGGGTGTATCCCGCTCAGGGTCAACGGTAATGAAGATGCCCTGGAGCTTGTCACCGTCTTTGCCCAGCAGTTTCTTGACTTGGGCCAGCTCGGCCATGGAAGTGGGACATACATCAGGACACTGGGCAAAACCAAAGAAAACCACGACCGCTTTGCCTTTGAAATCGGCCATCGTGCGCAGCTTTCCAAACTGGTCTGTGAGTGAGAAATTTTGCGCGTAGTCAGCACCCGTCACATCCACACTTTTAAACGGTACTTGTGTCTCCGTGCACCCCGATATGACGAAAATAGTGGCTATCGCCCAAGTAAATGCTGCATAAGCAGCTATTTTTTTAATAGCAATCATGTTTTCAACTTTCAAGATTTAGCAGGGGTGCAAAGCTGCTAAAAAACGTAATGGTCCACTAGCAGCGCAGCAAACAATACGCTTAGATGCACCAGTGAAAACCGAAAGGTTTTGCGGGCTAAAGCGTCGCTGTAGTTTTGCCAGAGTTTAATGCCGTAGTAGCAAAAACCCAGGCTCAGAACCACAGCCGCCGCCAGGTAAATCCACGAGCTCATACCGTAGGCAAAAGGCATCAGGCAGGCGGCAAACAAAACGATGGTGTAGAGCAAAATTTGCAGCCGGGTGAACTCATTGCCGTGGGTTACGGGCAGCATAGGCAAGCCGCTTTTGCGGTAGTCTTCTACCCGGTACAAGGCCAGAGCCCAAAAATGGGGCGGAGTCCACAAAAAAATGATCAAAAACAAAATTAGGGCTTCGGGCGACACGCCGCCCGTCATGGCGGCCCAGCCCAGCACCGGCGGCATGGCCCCTGATGCGCCACCAATGACAATGTTTTGCGGTGTGAGCGGCTTCAAAATCACGGTGTAAACGACGGCGTAGCCAATAAAGGTGGCAAAAGTCAGCCACATGGTCAGTGGGTTCACGTACTTGTACAGCAGCCACGAACCAGTGGCGCACAGCAGGGCCGAGAAAGTGCCCGTTTGCAGGTCGCTTATTTCGCCTTGGGCCGTGGGCCGCCAAGCGGTGCGGCGCATTTTGGCATCAATGCCTTTTTCTACCAAACAGTTAAACGCCGCCGCCGCGCCTGAAACCAGCCATATGCCCAGACTGGCCACCAGCATGGTTTGCACTTCGGCCCAGCGCGGCACGCCCGGTACAGCCAGCACCATGCCAATAACCGCACAAAACACAATCAGCTGGATCACGCGTGGTTTGGTCAGGGCGTTGAACTGGGCTATTTTGCCCTTGCGCGGCGCCGTAAGCGGCAGCGTGATGGGCTGTGCTGTTGTGTTGGCCTTGCTCATCGCGTACTTCCGGAGAAGGTGTTGACCGATGCGCTCACCTGGCCCATACCGTGCAGGCTGGAAGGTGCCACGCCAGAGCGGTCCAGCGTGTCGCTGGCGTACTGCCCAGCATGCGCCGTGGCCAACACGCCGGTTATCACAATCACTAAGCCTGCTGCGCCGCCCGTGTGCGAAACCGCAGCCAGTAGCGGCCAGCCCAACACCACATTGCTCAGGCCCGTTACCAGCTGCCAGAGCAGCAATGCAACTATCCACCATGCTGCTGTGCGCGCGGCGCTGTGCGCCGGGGAACTGCGCACCATCTTAAAAGCTGCCGCCCCCAGCACGGCAAAAAGTACAAAGGCAAACATCCGGTGCACGATGTGAATGGCGGTCAAGGCAGGCAGCGTCATATTGGCTCCTGCGCTGGTGAGCCCCAACGGGCGCCACAGTTCAAAGCCTTCACTCAGGTGCATGGGCGGCACCCACTGGCCTTGGCACATGGGGAACTCGCTGCAGGCCAGCACTGCATAGTTGGTACTAACCCAGCCGCCCAGCGCAATTTGCAGCCACAGCAAGGCAAAACCTGCTGCCAGCCAGGCGCGCGCGCCTGAGGACAGGTTGGCAGCCGAGGTGTCGCTACTGAGCTCGTTGCCCAAGCGGTAGCGCGCAGCCTGCATTTGCAGCAATGCCAACAGCACCATGCCGCCCAGCAGGTGCATGGTGACAATGGCGGGAAACAGCTTCATGGTGACCGTGAGCGCACCAAAAACGCCCTGCAGGCACACCCACATCAAGGTTAGCGTGGCCAGCCAGGGCGATACGGCCAAACGGCGGTGTAATTGCTGTCGGTGCAGCCAAGCCATCAGCGTGATAACCAAAATAAGCACGCCTACGCCGCTGGCAGCGTAGCGGTGCACCATCTCGATCCAGGCTTTTTTCTGGGTCACTGGGCCATGCGGCGTGGCCGCTTGCTCTGCGGCTATCTGCGCTTTGGCCCCCAATGGGCTGGCGCTGGCATAGCAACCTGGCCAGTCAGGGCAGCCTAAGCCAGAGTCAGTTAAGCGGGTAAAAGCGCCAAAAAGCACCAAGTCAAAGGTTAAAAACAAAGTTAGCAGGGTTAAAGCGCGCAGGCGTTGCGGCAAAGAAGCTTGGCGGTTGCGCAGCCAGACCCAGGTCAGGGGGCCTAGGGCTATCACCAAACCCAACAGCATCAGCTGCAGCGCAGGCGCAAAGTTGTACAGCGCTGGGGCTGGGGTCTCGGTCATCAGGGCTGCCCTGCTTTCTCGCGGCCTGCACGGTCCCAGCTGTTGGAGGCGCGCAGCAAGCGTTCAATGTCGCGCTTGGCTTTGGCGGGCTCAATGTCAGCGGGGAAGCGCATCATCCAGTTGCCTGCAGGGTCAACCAAGTACAAATGGTCGGCCAGCGCACGGCCAGGCGCAGGACTGAGCCATTGGGCTACCGCAGCCTCAGGCATGCGCAAGGCGTACGTGTCTAGCAGGGGGGCGTGCACTTGGGGCGCTAGCGCGGGGGCGATAGGCGCGTCGTCGGTAATGAGCCATATGCGGTCTAGGCGGTCTTTCTCCCGGCCTAGGCCTTCGCGCATTTGGCGTTGCAGGTAGATCTGCTTTTCGCACACCGCGCTACAAGCACCTGGCGCCACGCTGACCAGCAGCCATTGGCCTTTAAAGGTCGGCAACTTACTGGCTTTGCCGTCAAGTGCCGTCACAGGCACATCGGGCAGTGGCCGCGCAGGGTTGACCAGCTCGCCATAGTTACGCCTGCCTTCTGGCCGCACTATGTAAAAAGTAAAGTAAGAGGCTAACACTGGCGCTGCGCACACCAGCATCACCAACAGCATTTTCCAGCGGCCGGACATTTGCCGCTGGGGCGTGGGTGCGCCGGGTGTGGGCAGGCCATGCACCGTCATGGTAAGCGGGGCATCGGGCGCTGTAGCACCGGCTTGGCCCGCTGGTGTACGGGCATTAGGGTTTTCGGCGGCGTGGGGCAATGAATTGGAACCAGACATAAAGAACTATTATCAGCCCGCAGAGGGCAAACCATTGAAAAGCATAGCCATAGTGTTTTGCGACACCTGCATCCACTTGCGGCCAATCGCGCAGCAAGCCGTCTGCAAGCGAGGGCTTGGCATGCGCGGGCGCAGCTGATGAGCCTGAGGCCAGTTCAGATTGCAACACCGCCAGGGGCAGAAGACGCACTTTACTGCCAAAATCTACAATGGGTAGATTTTGCCTAATAGGCGATGCCCTTGCTGCCCCCGGTGCACTCTCGCTGGCGTCGCCTAGGGCGTACACACGCGATATGGCTTCAATCACCCTGCCCTGCACCAGCGCGCTACCTGGTGGCGTGGGCACATCGGGCAGGCGCATGCGGTCTTGCACATTGCGCGCAACCCAGCCGCGCTGCACCCATACAGCAGTGAGCCCATCTTCCAGTAACAACGGGGTTACTACATAAAACCCAGCGCGGCCCGCCATAAAGCGGTTGTCTAAGAAAAAAGTGTATTGCGCCAGCCAAGTACCGCGCAAGTCCACTTTGCGGTGCACGGATGCTGCGGCAAGCAGTGTGTTATTTGTAAGTGTTGGAAGCTTATCTTGCGCTTCGATACGGCTTGCCAAGATCTCTTTACCAGCACCGCGCCGCAGCTGCCAAGTACCCAAGGCCGCTGTGGCTGCCATGCCCAGCATGGTCAACACCAAGAGCACCCAGCGCAGCTTAGCCATGCGCGTTGCTGCGGATTTTGGGCCACCAAGGGGCTGGGGGGGCAGGTTCACAGGATAATCGCCTTTATGCAATTTCTTATCGCCATCGCGTTTATCGCTATTCTTGCCAGTCTAGCTACGGCTCTGTTTTTTATGATGCGCCCAGGCGCTGACCCTGGTGCTGCTGCGCAGCCCCAAGGCGACGACACCACTTCGGGCGCAGCCCAGCGCAACAAAGGCATGGCCCGTGCACTGGCAGTACGGGTGGGGGTGTCGGTGGTGCTATTCATTTGCGTTTTATTGGCTTGGAAACTGGGCTACATTCAACCGCATGGGCTACCTGCTGGAAAATAAAAAAAGCCGCTAAGCGGCTTTTTTATGCACAGTACCTGCGAGCTACATGCCAGGGTACGTCCAGCGCAATGGATACCATTGCAATAGTTCCCAGCCCAGTAATTCCCAGCGCTGTGATTGCGTGATGTGCAGGTTGTGCTTACAGCCAGTACACCAAAATGTACAAGCCCAACCAAACCACATCGACAAAGTGCCAGTACCACGCTGCGCCCTCGAAGCCAAAATGCTTCTCGCTTGTAAAGTGGCCTTTTTGCAAACGCAGCGTGATGAACAGCAGCATCAACATGCCCACAAACACATGAAAACCGTGAAAACCCGTCAACATGAAAAAGGTGGAACCAAATATGCCAGAGGTTAACTTCAAGTTCAGGTCGTTGTAGGCATGGTAGTACTCGTAACCTTGTACAAACAAGAAAACCGTACCCAGTAAAACGGTAGCCCACATAAAACCAATTGTTTTAGCGCGTTTACCTGCTAACAAAGCGTGGTGGGCAATCGTGATAGTGACGCCCGAGGTCAGCAACAAGGCGGTGTTGATAGTAGGTAAAGGCCAAGGCCCCATGGTCTGAAACGGCTCCACAATACCGGCGGGCGAGGTGGTGGCGCCAGCCATCACGCTAGGCCAAGCGGCTTTAAAGTCAGGCCAAAGCAACGCATTTTCTAAGCTGCCCAGTGCTGGCACTGAGTGGGTACGCGCCCACCACAGTGCGGTAAAGAAGGCGCCGAAGAACATCACTTCAGAAAAAATAAACCAGCTCATGCTCCAGCGGTACGACAGGTCAATCTTGTGACCATACAAGCCAGACTGGCTCTCTGCAATCGACTGCTTAAACCATACAAATAACACGGACAACCACCACACCATACCAAAAGCCAGCGAATAAGCACCCCAACCCGCCCCGTTAATCCACTGGCCCGCGCCTAGGATCACAAAGAACAAACCTATCGATGCCATCACCGGGTAGCTGGAAGGCGCGGGGACAAAATAGTACGGTGTGCCGCTGTGGCTAGCTGAACTCATGGTTTTAAACTCCTACTCTCAATTTTACTGATTCAATTTTCAATCTGATGTGTGCCAAATTACGGGAAGTTATGGGAAGTTATGGGCTTGCCAGCTGCTCATTTAACCGCCACAACAACCCATTGCACAAAAAACACCAAACTCGCTACTAGCACGATCACAGCGCCCATGGCCACCACAATCAAATGCACAGGGTTAACTTTGTTTGCATCTTCTTGCAGTTCGCTGCCCTTGCGCAGACCTACAAAAGACCATGCCACCGCCTTGATGGTACGCAGCCAAGCGCCTTTGCGCTGCAGCACATTCTCGCTCATACAGGTGCCTTAGTACCAGACGCTTTTGCGGGCACTGCAAACGCTGCATTGGTGGCCGGTGCGGGAGGCGTTTTGCCGCCTACCTCAAAAAACGTGTACGACAGCGTGATGGTGGTCACGTCTTTGGACAATTTGGGGTCAATGACGAAGGCAACAGGCCAAGTTTTCTTTTCACCCGGCTCCAGGACGTACTGGTTAAAACAAAAACACTCTAACTTATTAAAATGCGCCGATACCTGTTTGGGCGCGTAGCTGGGTATCGCTTGCGCTGCCATACGGCGGTTTTGAATATTTTGAAACTCATACATGACCGTAGCCAACTCGCCAGGGTGCACTTGGATTGAGCGCTGCGCAGGTTTAAAGTCCCACGGCCCGCGCGAGTTAGCGTCAAACTCTACAGTGATGGTGCGGGTTTTATCGACTTGGGTGTTGGCCAAAATCTTACTTTTGGCACCTGGAATGTCTTTTTCGCCCAGCGCCAATATGTTCACACCCGTCATTTTGCAAATGGCTTTGTAAATCGGCACCAAGGCATAACCAAACGCAAACATGCCCAGTGTGACGATGGCCAGCTTACCCACCATTTTGATGTTTTCAGTTTTCAGAGGCATAACTAAATTGGCTTTGCTATTTGGGCTTGGCTATTTGGCGGCTGCTGTAGCAGGTGCAGCAGCTGGCAGCGTCGATGGAATGCCCATTGCCGCGCTGCCAGTCATCTTGGCAGGCGGTTTGGCGGCACCAAAAAAAACCAAGCGCACCATAAAGCCGACGAAAAAAATCACTGCAATAGTGCCAAGAATCAGCCCTAACCGCAGGTTATTTTTACTTTGCTCAGGTGTCAACATGGTCGTATTTTTAGCTGGTTAGCGGTTTTTAAAAGGCCAGCACTTTGGTGGCAGTCTTGTCTAGCTTAGGCGGTGTTTCAAAAGTATGGAAGGGCGCTGGTGACGGCACTTCCCACTCTAAACCTTCAGCGCCGCGGCCGTCAGGGTCTTGCCATGGGTTCTGTTTAGCAGGCTCGCCCTTGCCCATCATGGTAGGCAAAATAATAAAGAAGAAAAAATACACCTGTGCAATACCAAAGGCAAACGCGCCTACCGAGGCAAGTGCATTGAAGTCTGCAAATTGCATAGGGTAGTCAGCGTAGCGGCGCGGCATACCTGCAAGCCCCAAGAAGTGCATTGGGAAGAAGGTTACGTTGAACGCAATCAGGCTCCACCAAAAGTGAATTTTGCCGCGTGTTTCGTTGTACATCACGCCGGTCCACTTGGGTGACCAGTAATAGTAACCTGCAAACAAAGCGTACAGCGAACCTGCCACTAGCACATAGTGAAAATGCGCCACCACGTAGTAGGTGTCTTGCACTTGGGTGTCGATCGGTGCGACTGACAAAATCAGGCCTGTAAAGCCGCCCATGGTAAATACGAAAATAAAACCCACAGCAAACAGCATGGGGGTTTCAAAGGTCATCTCACCTTTCCACATCGTTGCGATCCAGTTGAAAATCTTCACACCGGTAGGCACGGCAATCAGCATGGTGGCGTACATAAAGAATAACTGGCCCGTCACTGGCATGCCCGTGGTGAACATGTGGTGTGCCCACACGATGAAAGACAAGATAGCAATCGATGATGTGGCGTAAACCATGGAAGCGTAACCAAACAACTTTTTACGGGCAAATGCCGGAATTATCTGACTGACAATGCCGAAGGCCGGCAAGATCATGATGTACACCTCAGGGTGGCCAAAGAACCAGAAGATGTGCTGGAACATCACTGGATCACCGCCGCCTGCGGGGTTAAAGAAGCTGGTGCCGAAGTGGCGGTCAGTCAAAGTCATGGTGATGGCACCCGCCAGCACGGGCATCACAGCGATCAGCAGGTAAGCTGTAATCAGCCAAGTCCAGCAGAACATCGGCATTTTCATGAGCGTCATGCCGGGTGCGCGCATATTCAGAATGGTAACAATGATGTTGATCGAGCCCATGATGGAGCTTGCGCCCAAAATATGCAGTGCAAAAATACCAGCATCCATGCCGGGACCCATTTGCAGGGACAGCGGGGCATACAACGTCCAGCCGCCTGCGGGTGCACCGCCAGGCAAAAAGAAGCTGCTAACTACCATCAAGGCTGCAGGAATCATCAACCAGAAACTGAAATTGTTCATGCGGGCAAAGGCCATGTCGGCTGCGCCAATTTGCAGGGGAATCATCCAGTTAGCAAAACCCACAAAGGCCGGCATGATGGCACCAAACACCATGATGATGCCGTGCATGGTGGTGAGCTGGTTAAACAGCTCAGGGTTGACCAATTGCAAGCCAGGCTGGAAAAGCTCTGCACGAATACCTAGAGCCAATACGCCGCCGATCATCAGCATGCTAAAGGCAAACAGCAGGTACAGGGTGCCAATGTCTTTATGGTTGGTGGCGTACACCCAACGGCGCCAGCCTGCAGGGGCGTGGTCGTGGTGATCGTCATGGCCGCCAGTAGTGGCATGGCCGTGGTTGTCTAAAACTGCGCTCATATTTTGTCCTTCGGGTGCTTGGGCAAGATGAAGTGATGTAAAGGTTTATTTGCGTGCAGACGTAATGTCAGCGGGTTGCACGATCTGGCCTGTTTTATTGGACCAGTTGTTCTTGGTGAACGTAATCACCGCTGCAAGTTCTGTATCAGACAGCTGCTTCCAGGCAGGCATCGCACCGTTGTTTTGACCATTGAGCAGAATGCTGATCTGCTTTGCTTTATCGGCATCGAGCACCACCGCTGCGCCATCTAAAGGCTTGATGGGGCCAGCGCCCTTGCCTGTGGCCTGGTGGCAGGCTGCGCAATTGGCGTTGTAGACTTTTTCACCGCGCTTGGTCATGTCATCCAATGTCCATACTTTGGTTGGGTCGTCAGCTTTGGCTGCAAGCTTTTTCTTTTCAGAATCAACCCATTTACTGTAGTCTTCGGCGCTCACCACTTTTACGTGGATGGGCATGTAAGCGTGCTCTTTACCGCACAGCTCTTGGCACTGGCCGTGGTAATCGCCAATTTTTTCAGCACGAAACCAGGTATCGCGCACGAAACCTGGAATTGCATCTTGCTTGATACCGAAAGACGGTACTGCAAAGGCGTGAATCACATCGTTGGCCGTAGTAATAATGCGGATTTTTTTGTCCACCGGTACCACCATCGGGTTGTCCACTTTGAACAAATAGTCGTCTGGAACTACCGTTCCTTTGGGTAGACCGCTGTTGGACAGCTCACGGTGCGTGTTGTCCAGTGTAGAGATAAAACCAATGCCTTCGCCTTCACCCTTGATGTAGTCGTAGCCCCATTTCCACTGGTATCCCGTGGCTTTGATGGTCAGGTCCGCGTTAGTGGTGTCTTTTTGCGCAACCAACACCTTGGTGGCGGGCAAGGCCATGCCGATGACGATCAAGAAAGGCACGATCGTCCAGCCAATTTCTACCCACAGCGGCTCAGACAGTACTTGGGCCTTGTGGCCTACAGATTTGCGGTGCTTCCAGATGGAGTAAAACATGACACCAAACACCACCAAGAAAATGACCAAGCAAATGATCATCATGAACCAATGCAGCCAATGCTGCTCTGCGGCAATTTTGGTCACTGGAGCAGGCAAATTCAGCTGCCAATTAGACGGGCCACCGGGCAGGTCGTTCACGGCGAAGGCGGCTGTGCTCAGGGCTGCGCTTGCACCTAGGGTTAGGTTTTGCAGCAAGCCCTGCAGCGTGCTGGAGATGCTTTTCATCTTGTTCACTTCTATTTGCCTCAAATTAACATCGACTGATAACAAAAATTTCTCTACCGACTTTGCCACTGTACCTAGGCCGCCCGCAAAGCCATCCGAATCTCTTTGGCCAATGCCGGACGCAACTCGGGGCGAATATGCCGCCCTACCTGCACCTTGCGGCCTTGGCCTGACAGCTCGATCAACGATCTGTCACTGCTGTGCGGCTCTACACGCACCCAAGCAGCGTTAAATTCTGCACGCACCGTCTGCCCGCCATGGGTTTGCTCCACCACCAATTGGCTGCCCTGCAGCACAATGCGCTCGCCATCCGTAGCATGGCGCGCGTAAATGGCGAAGGCTGTACCCACCATCAGCAGCTCCAGCCATGCAAAAGGCATGATCATGGTGGCACCTTGCAGCCAAAAGCCTCCGGCAATCCCAAGCGAGATAACGCACAAAGAGGCATAGAGCCAACCAAGCTGAGAAGGCGTTACCGAGCAGTTGCGCAGCAATTTCCAATGAATTTGCTGGCCTGACACGGTAGCGAATCGAAAATTAAAATTCGACACGGACACAGTTTCACATCAATCTTTCAAAGTCCACCCAAAAAAACAGCAGAAGACTCTTTGAAAGTAGCGTGGGAACATACCCAAAAACATATCTTGGACGTATTGTAGCGCGGGTTGACCCTTGTTTAGCTGGGAAAGCCCGCTTTTAGAGGCGGGTTTTAGGCTACTTCCGCCCGGCCTTGCCCTGCGCCAGCATGCTACGCATGTCTTGCATCGACACGGCTGACTGCGTGCTGACTTTGATGCGAGGTACTGGCTTGTAGGCGTGGCCGTAGATCACCTCAAAGGTGAATGTGACCGCGCCGTCTGCCCCAGAGCCTCCCCAGCGCTCTTGCATGGCCGCCTCAAGCCGGATTAGGTAGCCGCGCCCGCGCAAGGCACTGTAGCGCTGCGGGTGCAGGTTGCGGCCCAGGCCGCGCAGCTCTTGCAGCGCACGTGCGGGTGTGGCAAAGCTCAAGGTGATGCGCTCCATGTCCATCACTGGCTCGGCAAAGCCGGACTGCACCAGCATGTCGCCCCAGTCGTGCATGTCAGTAAACGCATGGCTGCAGGGTCCTAAACCCAGGTCGTTGTAGAGGCTTTGCAGCTCGCGCAGGGTGTCGGGCCCCAGGCATGAAAACATCAAAAAACCATCGACCGACAAAGCCCGCTGCCACTGCGCCATTAGCGCAAGTGGATCAGGGTGCATGTGCAGCAGCATATTGGCCCACACCAGCTGTACAGCGCCGTCGCCAGGCGCCTGCGACTGGGCTGCAGGGGCTTGCCAGCGCTGCCAGTGGTAAATAGGTTTCGCTATATATTTAATAGCTTTTTGCGCAGCATTTCCTTGGGCCTCCACCATAAAACATGCTGATTGTGGGTAGTTTGCAACAATTTTTTGGTGAGCTTGCAAACCACCGCGCAGAGGTGCCCAATGCGCCCAAGCAGCGGGGGCCTTTTTAATCCACTGCAGGCGCTCTTGCATGCGCGTGCCCACCTCTTCGTGCAGCCATGGTGCCTGCAGGGCCGTGGCCAGTGGGCGGTGCTGCGCCCAGCGCTGGGCAGCGGCTGGGTCGATGGTGGGTGGGCGTTGGTTGGGCATCCGGAGCAATGAGGGCTGCAGGTTTGTGGAACTAAAAAGGGGCAGGAACGGGTAGGAGCCGGACAGCTTATGAGCGAATCTTGCAGCGAGTATATTGGGTTGCATATGTTTATTGCGCTATCTAAGCCCTTTTACCTGTGTTCTCACGCCTCATAAGCTTGGCGGCCAACGCCTTGCCTAGCCAGTGCAGCGTGTGCCGCACAGGGGGTGCAGCGCGGGTGTGTAGCGCATGTACCGGTCAATTTGCCCAGTTTCAATCCCGCTGCAGCACCTGCGCACTGCGCATGCCCCAGCCGCTAGCCGACACGCCCCTGCGCTGCGGCCAATGCATGCAGCACCCTGGCCCGCTGCACGCCTGCTGGGCCGCTGTGGACTACGGCTACCCTTGGGACACTTTGCTAGCACAACTGAAGTTTCGGGGCGGCAAGGGCTTGGGCAGCTCTGGCCCAAGTGCAGACCCTGCTGTGGCGCGCGCTTTGGCAGATATTATGGCTGCGCACAGCGGTATTGCGTCTGCTTTGTTGCACGCCAGCCTGGTCATACCCATCCCTTTGTCTTATGAGAGGCTGCGCCACCGCGGCTTTAACCAAGCCTTGGAACTGGGCAAACACCTGCTGGGCAGCACCGCATTAAGGGCTAAACTGCGCCCCGACTTGCTGCTGCGCACCCGTGATACTGCACCTCAAATGGACCTCGCACGCGCCCAGCGCCTGCGTAATCTGCAACATGCTTTTGCTGTGGAACCTGCGCTGGCACACCAAATACAAGGCGCGCAGGTGGTGCTGATTGATGACGTAACCACCACTACCGCAACCTTGTGCGCTGCTGCGCTGGCGTTGCGCGCGGCAGGCGCAGCGCAGGTGGTGGGCGTGGTCTTTGCGCGCACAGCGGCTTAATAACGGGGCCTCAAGCGGCATCTGAGGACAGGTTTATAAGCCCGTCGCAGATTAAAAAGCTATAATGATGGGCTACACTAAAACTGGTGTGTGGAAAGTACATGGCATAGGGCTGTGCGGCTACCACGATGATGAAAGAACCCCCATGAAAACTGGAATCCACCCCAATTACCGCGACGTGTGTTTTCAAGACCTGAGCAACGGCTTTAAGTTCGTTACGCGCTCATGCGCCAACACCAAAGAAATGATCAAGATGGACGACGGCAAAGAATTGCCTCTGTACAAGCTTGATACGTCCAGCGAGTCACACCCTTTCTACACTGGCACACAAAAGTCGGTGGACAACATGGGCGGCCGCGTGGAGAAGTTTCGCAACCGTTTTGGTCGCACCACCACCACCGCTGCTGCAACCGCCGCTGCTGAAGCCGCCACGGCAGCAGCCGCTGCAAAAGCCTAAAGTTAAGCGACAATACAAGGCAGCTCGGGCAACCGAGCTGCCTTTTTTTATTTTCTTTTGGCGCAGGTCTACGCTTTGGCCATAGTGAATTCTCTGCAACTACGTGTCAAAGTCAGCCTTTAGCCGCAGCGTGACCACCCACCCACCCACCCCCGCAATTGTTACGCAGTCAGCCGTGCGGCGTTTACCGCGCTTGGCGCTGTGGTTGTTTTGCTTGTCTTATGTACTACCCGGCTTCATAGGCCGCGACCCGTGGCGCAGCCAAGATGCAGCCGCCTACGGCATGATGCGCGAACTGGCCGCGGGTGCATCGCCTTTGTGGCCCCTGCAATGGCTAGGCCAAAGCCCAGACATACCCGCACTGATCCCTTACTGGCTAGGCGCACTGAGCATGCGCCTAGCCCCCGGCTGGGTAGCTGCTGATTTCGCAGCGCGGGTACCGTTTGCGTTGCTGCTAGCGCTTACCCTGCTGGCCACATGGTATGCGGTGTACTACTTGGCACGGCGCGACACCGCCCAGCCCGTATCGTTTGCTTTTGGCGGCGAGGCCCAGCCTACTGACTACGCCCGCGCATTGGCCGACGGCGGTTTACTGGCCATGATTGCCATGCTGGGCTTGGCCCAACTCTCACACGAAACTACGGCGTACTCTACCCAGCTGGCTTTTACTGCGCTGCTGTTTTTTGCCTATGCGGCATCGCCCTACCGGCCGGTGCTGGCGGCCATTGCCGCCGCAGGAGCATCACTGGGGCTGGCCTTTAGTGGCGTGCCTGCTTTTGGCTTGGCACTGGCCTGTGCAGGCGCGCTGGCGCGTGCGGCTGCCCCACCGATGGGGTTGCCAAAAGATACCGAAAGCCGTGTTGTGGCGTTGTACTGGGCCGTATATTTTGCCGCGCTGGGCGGCGCTGCGGCCTATCTGGCGGCGCAGCTGGGCTTGTGGCACGCGCAACCGGGCACTGTACCTGCCAGCTGGGCAGACTGGAGCGCTTGGGGCAAGCTCATGCTGTGGTTTACCTGGCCAGCATGGCCTATGGCACTGGTAGGCTTGTGGAAATGGCGCGCTTGGTGGCGGCATTTCCATATTGCTTTGCCACTGGCGCTGGCAGCAGTGGTTGTGGTAGCCACACTGATTGCGCCCGGACCTGACCGCACTTTGCTGCTGGCCGCGCCCACGCTTGCATGCTTAGCAGCTTTTGCACTGCCCACCCTGCAACGCAGCATTGCTGCGCTGATTGACTGGTTTACTTTGCTTTTTTTCTCTGGCTGCGGCTTGGCCATATGGGTGATATGGATTGCCATGCAAACCGGTATACCCGCGCAGCCCGCCGCCAATGTGCGCCGCTTGGTGCCAGGTTTTGAGGCCAGCTTTCAGTGGCTGCCATTCATAGCCGCTTTAACGGCCACAGTGGCTTGGGGCTGGCTGGTAGCGTGGCGCGCAGGCCGCCACCGCGATGCGATATGGAAAAGCTTGGTGCTGCCCGCAGGCGGTGCCGCCATGTCTTGGCTGCTGCTAATGACGCTGTGGATGCCTTTGCTGAACTTTGTGCGCAGCGACATGGCCTTGGCGCGCCAAGTGGCCAGTGCACTTAACAGCAGCAGCATCAGCGCAAAAAGCTGCGTAGCCACCTACGGCCTGTCGCAAACCGAAACCGCCACCTTGGCGCACCACGGCGGCTGGGTGCTGCTGCCTGTGCAAACCAACATAGCCAATACAGCTGCTGCGCAATGCCCCTGGCTGTTGGTGGGCGCACGCGCGCAAGCCGCTTTTGCCAGCACGCCACAGGCAGCGCAATGGCAACAGTTCAGCGCAGCACGCAGGCGCTCGTCTGACACCGACGACCTGCTGGTCTACCAGCGCGCAGCGTCTGCGCCGCCCAGCGCAGCAAAGCCCAGCACGCCTGCGCAGCGCCAATAGCAACGCCAACAGCAACAGCCGTTGGCAGCCGCTTTAGCCGCCTCAAAGCCCGCGCTGGAGCATGCTGGCGCTGCCCGGTACGCCGCATGAAGATCAATAGTTAGCGGTTAATTGATGTCAGACCCATCGCCTTCGCAGGAGAAGCGTATTTAAGCTGCTGGTTCATCCGGTTTTTCTTCCTCAGGCTGTAGCGGCTGCACGCCCTATGTGCTTGCGTTATTCGTTGGATTTGAAATCGCTCCACCGCACTGTGACGGGCATGGGGGAGCGTTTCATTTCTTTGAAAATAACTCAAAATATGGCGTGAGAGAATAATTAAATCTTAATAACTTTCAAATTTGCTTGGTTTAAGTCACTAAAGGTGCGATTCTTGCCAAGACTTCATCGACTATAAAGTCGGGCGTTTGTTCGATGCGATTGCCGTTACGTTTTTTCAAAGCCACGGTGCGTGGCTGGTTGCAGATGATCACGCCTTGGGTATCCAAACCGGAGCCGGTGAGCGAGACAGCGAAGCCCGCGCTGCGTACAAGCGTAACGCCTTGGCTGATTGGTAGCACGATGCTCAAGGTCTCATCCGCCGGTGAAAGCACGAACACCGGTCTTGTGCCAGCCTGTTCACGCCCGCGTACGGGGTTAAGGTCACAAAACCAAATATCGCCGCGTTGTGGACGGGCTCTTGAAGTGCTTGCCATTAAATTCGCTCCGAGGGCAAGTCTTCAAAATCCAACCATGCCTTGTCTTTGGGCAACTTGAGCGCTTTGTGCTCTTTCATCAATTGCTCCATGGTGTATTTTGGTTTGGCCGCTTCAATGATGATCTTGCCGTCTTGCACAACCAAATTCACCTGTTTGCCAGCTTCCAAGCCCAGCATAGCAAGCAGGTTACGCGGAATCGGCAAGGCCACCGACCCTCCCCAGTTTCTCAACGTAGCCGTGTTCATTGCATTCTCCTAAAGTGATATAAATATATCGTAAATTGGCGATTCAACTAATCTTGAACACGCAGTGTCGCCTAGTTTTTTTATAGAAATTATTCTATTTCCATTTTGACAGTACATCCTGGAGGGTATGGCAATCGCCAAATCACGCAGCACTTGGGCGGCGTTGGCTTTAAGGTAAGAGATGGGTTGGATTTGAGCTGTGTGCTACATGAGCTGTGTGCTGTATGGACTGAATACAGTCTTTATTTAGTTCGACTACAAGTTGCACAGCAAAAATTTAGATGTAATCTGAACCTACTTGTATTGATCTGACCTCAAAAACACTGTGGTTTAATCAATTTTTGATACCATTTTCCTGACAAAAAAACATTTTGGAAATACATCGTTATGGAATGTGAGCTGGATAAATACCTGGGGGAATTGGTTGATCGTATTCCGCAAGGTCCAGCTGGTTACCCCAGTTTTATCTTTGTAGAGAGCACATTTCCGAGGCTACCTGTACAGATTACCTCAGATCAATTTTTAATTCGCATGCGTACGACAAATTTCGGGGGAGGAGCAACCCCGCGCGCCACCTTATTTATGAATCGCAGAGCGTCGCGTTTACTGGGGCTATTGCTGCTTGCCCAATGTTTTCCATCCGCTTGCACCACCGTTTGTTTAGAATTTACGGATGCTCGAAGCCATGCTAGACGATTGATAATTCGCCCAAGTTACAGCGGACCGTCCACTACTGGACTAACTTTGGTTGCTCAGCAGTATGTGTACTTTCCAGCGCGGGTGCAACGCGATCCACCTTGGGTAAAAGCCTATGGCTCGGCACCCATCAATCTTCCTGCTTGGTATTGGGCAGATACTAAATTTGAGTGGGACGATTACTTCGCAAAATCTGACACCCGCGATTCGTTACATGAATGTTCCGGCCTAGAAGCGCGCATCGAGCTTGGTAATTTTTTTCTCAATTTCGGCCGCCGACATAGTAAACAAGATGAATTTCGAATGGAGGGCTCAAACGGTTGCCAATCTGTGGGACCGGGGAGCGTCGAACTTGAGGGCTGGCTTCCAAATACATTTGGCTGGAACCCTGATGGGTGTTGAATTTTTTGGAGGCTACAACCGTTACGCGCTTTCCGCAAGCATCAGCACCCTACCCCGCAGCGAATACCCCAACCTCTCCGACACTTCAACATCCATCATCTGCCCCACCATGCGCATAGCTTGCGGGCTGGCGGGGAAATTGACTACGCGGTTGCATTCGGTGCGGCCCATCAGTTCGGGGGCTGCTTCGGTGCTGCGGCGCGAGGGGCCTTCTACCAAAATGCGGGTAGTGGTGCCTACCAGCGTGTTGCTGATGCGGTCGGTGCTGTCGTCGATCACTTTTTGCAGGTGCTGCAGGCGTTTGAGTTTGACGTCGTGCGGGGTGTCGTCGTGCAGGTTGGCGGCGGGCGTGCCGGGGCGGGGGCTGTAGATAAAACTAAAACTGTTGTCGTAGCCTACGTCGTCAATCAGTTTCATCATTTTGGCAAAGTCGTCTTCTGTCTCGCCGGGGAAGCCCACAATAAAGTCGCTGCTCATGCGCATGCCAGGGCGGATGGCACGCAGTTTGCGAATAGTGCTTTTGTATTCAAGCGCCGTGTAGCCGCGCTTCATGGCGGCCAGTATTTTGTCGCTGCCGTGCTGCACGGGCAGGTGCAGGTGGCTCACCAGCTGGGGCACTTTGTCGTACACGTCGATCAGCGCTTGGGTAAATTCGTTGGGGTGGCTGGTGGTGTAACGGATGCGCTGGATGCCGGGGATGTCGGCCACGTATTCGATGAGGGTGGCGAAATCGCATATCTCACTGGTGTTACCCATCACACCCCTGTAGGCGTTGACGTTTTGGCCCAGGAGCGAAATTTCTTTTACGCCCTGGTTTACCAGCCCCGCCACTTCCACCAGCACGTCTTCCAGCGGGCGGTTCACTTCTTCGCCGCGCGTGTAGGGCACCACACAGTAGCTGCAGTATTTGCTGCAGCCTTCCATAATGCTCACATAGGCGCTGGCCCCCTCGACGCGGGCCAGCGGCATGTTGTCGAACTTTTCAATTTCAGGAAAGCTGATGTCTACTTGAGGGCGTTTTTCTTTGTCGCGCCTGGCCAGCAAGTCGGGCAGGCGGTGCAGGGTTTGCGGGCCAAAGACAATGTCTACATACGGTGCACGGGCGATGATGGCTGCGCCTTCTTGGCTGGCTACGCAGCCGCCTACGCCAATTTTTACGCCTTTTTTCTTCAGGTGCTTGATGCGACCCAGGTCGCTGAAGACCTTTTCTTGTGCTTTTTCGCGCACCGAGCAGGTGTTAAAC
Organism: Polaromonas sp.; assembly: GCA_043721235.1. Lineage (GTDB taxonomy): Bacteria > Pseudomonadota > Gammaproteobacteria > Burkholderiales > Burkholderiaceae_C > JAAFIP01. The sequence goes on from JAYSRE010000229.1 coordinate 18,197, forward strand.
AAAATCAGGTCCGCTTCTTCCACGTTGTGGGTTTTTTCGTAGCCCTCAGCTGCGTGCAGCACGTCGGCCATTTTGTCCGAATCATACTCGTTCATTTGGCAGCCGAAGGTTTTGATGAAGACTTTTTTGCTCATGGTGCAATTCCTGATTACTATGGTTTTAATAGCTACTTATGCAGCATTTCCTTGGGACAGAGGGCTATTTGTGCACTTTTTAGTGCTTTTATGCAATGGCCCAGGCCCACTTGCACATTCAAAGTTTGCTTTAGGGCGGCGCTAGCGTGTTGCGCAGCGCCTGAGCAGCAGTAACCAGCGTGGCCCACTGGCGCTAAGGCTAGCCCGTAGCGCCAGTTACTGCTTAAATTTAGGCAGGTCTTTGAAGGCTGTTTTACCGTCGTCAGTTTTAGGCTGATTGGCTTCAGAGCCAAACACAAAGTTGCGCTCTGGTGTGGCGGTTTTGATTTTTTGCGCAGCTTCTTGCGCGGTGAGCAGCCACACTTGGTGCACGTTGCCAAAAGCATCGCGGGTAAAGTTAACTATATAGCGCTGCCCCACCATGGCGCCCGACATCACCAGCATGTTGCTAACGCCGCGAATGCGTGCGCCGGGCGACAGGCGCTCGGCCTTGCCGTCCAGAATGACTTCTGCGCCTTGCAGCACCTCTAGCGTACCGCGCCGCGCGGCAGGCGGAAACTGCCGCCCCACAAAATCTCCCGCTGCTGCGCCCCCCTCAGGCGCAGAAAGCACCAAGCTCTCTTCGGCAGCGGCTGGGATAGCAGCCAAAACGATAAAATTAAAGATAAAAAGGGCTTTGGCCCAAGGAAATGCTAAACGGGCAGCTACATTTTTAGGAGTAAACCTAAGCTGATTTGGGGATAAAGGCAACAAGGTGCAGCGGTTCATGGTGTACATCCAGAGGCTGTGAATCGGAAATGCAGCGCACAAGGTAGGCAATGCAAGCTAAATTTGGACAATAAAAAAGCACTGTGGGGCACAGTGCTTGCAAAGTCAACCCATTTGCAGCATGCCCCATGGTGAAAAACACACACTTGGCACGCAATTTAAAAGCGAAATCAGGGTTAAAACTGGTGGTGGTAGGTGGATTTGAACCACCGACTTCAGCATTATGAATGCTGCGCTCTAACCAACTGAGCTATACCACCATAACTGTAATTTTAGCGCATTTTCAGCTGCTGCTGCCCTTTGGCCGTGTGTAGCTGGTGGTTTTGCCATGCACGCAGCATGCTGTAAATTGCAAACCAATCAGGTAAAGTTAGCGTAATTCACGTTATAGCCTCGTACACCGCAAATCGTTCTAAGATTCACAAATTTGCTACTGAATTGGCATTGTTGCCGCACCACCATGTACACCTTGGCTCCTACCTGGTTAACCCAACTGCTACGCCAGCGCTGGGTGTGGGCTATGTTGGCGCTGGGCACTGCGCTGCACTTGGCGCTGGCTTTGGCGGTGCACTTGTCGGTAGACGAAGCCCACTACGCGTTGTACGCCAGCCATCTTGACTGGAGCTATTTTGACCACCCGCCGTTGGTAGGCTGGCTGCAATGGCCAGCATGGCTGCTTGGCGGTAGCGATATGGCCATGCGGGTGGTGCCCGCCCTGTGCTGGGCGCTGACGGCGCTGGGCATTGTGCGTTTGT